>NZ_JBLWEO010000072.1:0-69915 GCF_048287395.1 Candidatus Electronema sp. PJ
ATCCACGCCAAGCGCAGATGTATTGAAAATACAGCATGTGAGCCATGATTATATGTTTCCATGCTCCCAGCTTAACCTAAGTTCCGCTGAAGCTGCCACCTGAAGGTGGGGGTTTTAACCCTCCCAAGTGAGGACAATAAGGTCAAATATGATTTTCAGATCTCTAGAAAGGCTCACAGCTTCGCTCTTCCTGCTGACCTTCAAGGACTTGAGGAATTCTCTTTTGCCGTGTGGTTGCGGGAAGACTATGGCGAAAGTAATACGTGTCAGCCTTTTTAACAAGGTAGGAAGCGGCCACTTTGTACCATCAGTTTGTACAAAAGCCCCGCAAATAGAAACAGGGCTTTGATATTTTTTAGTAATATCAAAGCCCTGCTATTTTGTTAAAATGGTGCCGAAGGTCGGACTCGAACCGACACGGGAATCCCCACTACCCCCTCAAGATAGCGTGTCTACCAATTCCACCACTTCGGCACACAAAGTCGTATGCGCGATTTTTTATTCTGCCTTTTTCTGCTGCTCGGAAGCCGCTGGCGTAGCGGCCTGAGTCTGTTGTTCTACCGCCGCTGGTGCGGCTTTCTGCTCAACAGGTGCAGCAGCTTTTTCAGCTGGAGGCGCGGCCTGCTCTTGCTTTAGAGCAGACGGCTCAACTGTTTTCTGAGCAGGTTCTACCGCCGGTTTCGCTTCAGTCTTCGCGGCTGGCTGCTCCGTCGGCATTGGGATCGTCACCGGGGCTTCCTTTTTCTCCGGTGCGACGGCTTCTTTCGCGGGCAGCTGGCTCATTACGGAGCCGGTGCTTTTGTGCGCGGAAAGATAGGCCAGCGTCACCGAAGTGGCCATGAAGACTATCGCGGAAATTGTCGTTATTTTGTTCAGCAGCGGCAGGGGGCCTTCGCTTCCGAAGAGCGTCTGGCTTGAGCCGCCGCCAAATGCCGCTCCGGCATCCGCTCCTTTACCATGCTGCAAGAGCACAATGGCAATCAGGAAGAAGCAGACGATAACGTGGATGATAATCAGCAGTGTTGTCATTGAAAATGGATAATCCGCTCAAAGGCCCCGGCGTTGAGCGATGCGCCGCCCACCAAAACCCCGTCGATGTCGGCTTGGGCCATGAGGCTGTCAACGTTTTCCGGTTTGACCGAGCCACCATACAGTATTCTGACGCGCTCGGCAAGTGTTTTTTCATACAAGCGGCTCAAAACAGCGCGGATGAAGGCGTGAACCTCCTGCGCTTGCTCCTTGCTGGCGGTTTTGCCGGTGCCTATGGCCCAGACCGGCTCGTAGGCGATGACCACACTGTCCATCTGCGCGGCAGTCACGTCAGCCAAGCCCTGCGCGAGCTGCTCTTCAACCACGGTGAAGGTGCTGCCCGCCTCGCGTTCGGCCAAAGTTTCGCCGATGCACAAAATAGGCAGCAGGCTGAATTGCAAGGCCGCCCGCAGCCGCCGGTTGATCATCGCGCTGCTTTCGCCGAAAACATGCCGCCGCTCGGAGTGGCCGATGATAACCATCTCCGCGCCTATATCCAAAAGCATCGGCGGCGAGATTTCGCCGGTGAAGGCCCCTTCTTTCTCCCAGCCCACGTTCTGGGCCGCGACCTTGACCGGCGAGCCAGCCACAGCCTCTTTAACTGCGGCCAAGGCGGTGAAGGGCGGGGCAATCATCACCTCGCGGTCAGACAGCCCTTTGCTGGCCGCAGCCACTGCCGAAGCCAAGGCAACGGCCTCAGCCTTGGTCAGATACATTTTCCAATTGCCTGCAATCAGCGGTGTTCTGGTCATCTTTTCCTCCGAAAGAACGGCGCAACGGCTGCCTGTTATTTTCAATTGCTGACAGCCTGTCTTTGCTGCCGAGAAACGTCCAGATGGACATTTTCGCTAAAAGAACTATGATATGGCATAACCGCGCCGCTGGCAACCGAAAACAAGCGGCAGCTCAAGAAGACTGTTCTGGAGACCGCCATGAGTCCCAGCTACGCCCATGCCGCCATCGCGGCCATGCTGCTTCCCCCGACGCAGCAGGCCTTGGAGCTGTACGAGAAAGCCCAGCAGGTCTATCTTCCCGCCGGAATTCAGTCAGTGTGGATTGTGCAGCCGCTGGCGCACACGATTGCCGTGCTGACCAGCGGCGCAGTGAAGCTGCATCACGACGGCATCCTTGAAGATCAGAACCTCAGCATTGACTTGCGGGTTATTTTTGAAGACTGAGCTGCCCAAGGTGCCTCAATTCCATTGAACTGGCTTGCGCAGCTCGGCTACTGAAACCGGCGGCGAAGGAAAATCACGGTGTTGCTCGGCAGGCTTTCGCCCGCGCTGTTGATGGCGATGATGCGGTATTCCAGCGTGTTGCCGTGCGGCTGGCCGGACAGCGCGACGCTCGTGCTGACCGCTGTGCCGATGATCTGCCATGGGATCCACACGCCGTTGTCCAATTTGCGGCGTTCGGCCTCATTCCACGCCAGCGGCCTGCTGCCTTGCCGTATTATACGAAGGAGCCTGCGCAGGAATTTTCCGCCAGGCGCAGCGGGTTCTGGCAGGCAATCTGTGCCTTGAAACATGCGCCTCGGCATACGCTCTGTATGCCGAGGCGCATACGAGGCATATGCCCAGGCGCATACGCACCGTATGAGGAAGCGCATACGCGGCAACCTGCGCTCGTCATGCAGCAGCGACGATTACCCCTGCCGCGCGGCCCGCACCCGTGCCAAGCCCTTGCGGTATTTCTCCAAGGAAGGATGGCCGATGTCCTTTGCAATCTGCCCGGCGCGTGCAATATATTCTTCCGCCTTAGCAAGTTCGCCCATATCTTCGTAGGTAAGGCCGAAGTTCCAACAGCGGTTAGCTTCTCCAGCCCTGTCACCCAGCTCCCGCGCTATCGCCAAGGCTTGTTCGTGATACTCCAACGCCTTGGCAGGGTTGCCATGCGCACGATAGATCGTAGCAATGTTGTTCAAGGTTGCGCCTTCCCCGATCTTATCGCCAACCTCCAGACTGACAGGCAGGCTCTGCTCAAAATACTGCAAGGCTTGCTCGTAATCTTTTTGGTCATAATAAAGCCTGCCGATATTATTCAGCGTCATGCCTTCTCCCGTCCGGTCGCTGATCTCCCGCGCTATGCTTAGGCTTTGCTCATACTGCTGTAAGGCCAGCTCGTGCTTGCCCTGCTGCCAGTAAATCATGGCCATGTTGTTCAGGGTTGTGCCTTTTTCCTTCCTGTCGCCGAGCTGCTGGTGTATCAGCAGGCTTTGCTCATACCAACATAACGCCTGCTCACGCTCCCCGCGCTTCTCGCAGGTGTAGCCAAGGTCGTTCAGGCACTCCCCTTCATCCTTGTGGTCGCCAGCCTGTTGGGCGGCAATCAGTCTCATGCTTAGGGCAGCCAGTTCCTCTGTCCACCAGCCTTGCCGCTCTAAATAGATGTCGACTGCCCTCACTAAGCCTTGCACCCTCTGCCACAGCCCACTTGCCAAGCAGCTCTCAATCAGCCGCAGGCAGTGCGCCCGCTCTTTATCCAAGCAGGCGTATCCGGTGAGTCCAGCCTCGCTCTGTGTCCGGCAGAAGTCTATATAATAGATGGCCAACCACGCAAGTCTCTCCCTGCTCAGTACCAGTTCGCTGCGGGCGTAGGTATGCACCAGCGCATGGCTTATCTGCCAGCGTTCCTCGCGCTTCTCCAGCAGGCCATAATTGACCAGCTCGTTCAGGGCGGCGCGGGCGCGGCGTTCGTCACTATCGAGAATGGCCGCTACCGGCTCGCGGGCTATCGGCGCAAAGGCCAAGCAGCCCGCCAAGCCCAGCGCAAGGCGGGCATCAGCACTCACCGCATCCACGCTGCGCCGCAGCAGCAAGGCCGCATTCTCCTCCTGATGCTGCCCGCCCGCCAGCTCCTTGAACGGCTCCTGCTCCAGCCACTGCAAGTAGTCCGCCGCGCTCTCGCCCGTCGTGCTGAGATACCGCCCCGCAATCCGCAGGGCAACCGGCCAGCCGCCCAGCAGCTTGCAGATGCCCTGCACGCCCGCGTCATCCGCCGCAACGCCGCTGTACAACCGGAAGACCTCCGCTGCGGGCTGCTCGTCCAGCGGCTTCAGGTCGAGGCGGTCAGCCTGCGCGTCGCTCCGCTTCCTGCTGGTGATCAGCACCCCGCACGTGCCGCGCAGATCAAGCACAGCCTTGAGGTTATCGGCCTCCTCCGTCCCATCAAGGATGAGCAAGGCCTGCTTGTTCGCCAGCAGACGGCTGGCAGCAGCAAAGCTGGTGTCCTGCTGCGCTTCGTCATAGCTGCGCACGATGTGGGTAATGGCCTCTTCTACAGAGTGCTTGCCGTAGAACGAGTAGAAGATGATGCCGTCCGGGAAGCGGTCAGGCACATCCTTGCCAGGAGCCAGCGTCCAGGCGGCCTGCGCGGCCAGAGCGGTCTTGCCCATGCCGCCCGGCCCGCACAGCGTGACTGCCTTGCCCGGCTGGAGCAAAGGCAGCAGCTCGTTCAGCACCTCATCCCTGCCTTTGAAGTGCTCGGCCTTGGGAGGACGTTGCAGCGGGATGCCTTGGGTGGTGTGGGAGTAGTGGTGGTGAATCGTTGCATGATCACCTATAACGCCGATATTGGCACCGCGTGCGTCAATATGCTTGGGCTGGTCGCTCATAGTGCTCCTCCCGTAGGGGCGGTTCGCGAACCGCCCCTACAATGCACGCTTATTTCCCACCCACAGTCTGATTCGCGATGCTGACGTGGTCGCCGATTACGCCCACGTTAGCCCCTCGCGCATCCACTTGGTACTTGGCCAGATTGAGGCGGCCTTGCGTGCCGCTCTCCTCTATGGCCTGAATCAATGCCTGTGCCGCCTGGAGCAATTTCTTGTTGCCTGTTGCGCCAGAATTCTTTAGGCTGGTAGCCAAGGCAGTTTGCCATCCCTCCGGCTCTTTTTCAATCATGGCTAAGGCCATCTCTCCGTCCGGCCTCTTGCGCTCAACAAACCACTGCTTCACCTTGGTTTTCAAGCCTTCATAAGCATCCTTGATGACTGCTTTCGCGGTTTCCGTAGCAGCAAACTGTGCCGCCCCTGCCAACAATGCTCCTGTGATCGGATCCATGCTGTGCTCCTTGCTCATGATGATTGTCTGAAAAAAAGGGCCACAGCGGACTGTGACCCTTGCCAGCACCCTGCACCTTAGGCAGAAATCACCTCAGGCTGGCCTCGGCAGACGGCTTGCTCTCGTTGGGCGGGCTGCTCTGGTCAAAGCTGCTGACCGAGTAGAAGACCTTGACCTCTTTCGCGGGCGGATTCTTGTCCTCGTAGAGATTGTACGGTGCCTTGACTTCGCCGAGCAGCTCCGGCTTGCCCTCACCAACGCGGCGATAGACCTTGTGCCCGGCCAAGTCCTTGTCCTCGCCCGCATCCCAGAACACCTTGACTGCGGACGCAGTGCGGGCAGCCGTGACATTGCTCGGCACTTGCGGCGGCGTGCGGTCAACTGCTGCGGCAGGGGCTGCCTCCTGCTTTGGTCTGGCTGACGGCTTCTCCCAGACAAAGGTGATCAGGTTGGAGTCGTCAGACTCGGACAGCCAGCCGGTGCGGCTGCGCAGCTTGAAGAAGTACTTGCGGCCCGGCTGCATCGGCGCGTCCTCCCAGCTTCCCTGGCGGCTGCCTTTGTTCGGCAGGCTGCCACCCGCCACAGTGATGGGCGCAGCAAAGGGAATCGGGCAGGTCTCGCAGTAGTCCTCCACAGGCACCTCGGCCCGGTAAAGCTGGAAGCTGTCCAGCTCAGTCAGCTTCTCGCCGGAAGCTGTGCGATCCGGGAACGTCCAGCGGAGCACCGCACCGTTGCCGGTCAGCTCATAGCTGAGGTCGGTCACAGGCCGTGGAATCATGGCCGACGGCGCGACCGGCAGGGTCTTGTAGCCGCAGCCAGTCAAGCCGCCGGTCAGGAGGAGCAGCGCAGCAGCCCCAAGGCTGCGCAAAACAGTCGTCATACTTTTCATCATGCTATCCCCAGTTGTTGTTCCGCACGCGCAAGGGCCTCAGCAACTCTGACCCCGGCGGTGCCGCCAGCAGAGACCCGGCTGTTGACCGAGCCTTCCACGGTAAGGACTGCAAACACATCGTCGTCAATCAGCGCGGAGAACTGGCGCATTTCAGCCAGACTCAGCTCAGTTAGCTCAATATTACGCTCTTGGCAGAAGGCAACAATTTCTCCCACCACCCGGTGTGCCTGCCGGAAGGGCAGGTTCTTCTTCACCAAGTAATCAGCCAAGTCTGTTGCGGTCATGAAGCCGCCGTGCGTGGCCTCCCGCATCCTTCCGCCGTTGAAGATGCTGTTAGCTAAAAGCTCGGCAGTGATGCTCAGGCTGGCCTTGACCGTGTCGAGCGCGTCAAAGAGCTGCTCCTTGTCCTCCTGCATGTCCCGGTTGTAGGTCATGGGCAGGCCCTTCATGGTCATCAGCAGAGAGACCAGTGCGCCCGCCACCCGACCGCTCTTGCCCCGGATCAGCTCAGGAATGTCCGGGTTCTTCTTTTGCGGCATGATCGAGGAGCCGGTGCAGTACTGGTCGCCGATGCTGATGAAGCCGAACTCCTTCGAGGCCCAGAGGACAAATTCCTCCGCCATCCTGCTCAGGTGAAGCTGCGTCACGCTCAAGCAGAAGAGGAACTCCAAGGCGAAGTCGCGGTCAGCGGTGGTGTCCATCGAGTTGGCCGTGACAGCCGGAAAGCCCAGCTCCTTGGCCACGAAATCCCGATCTATCGGCAGACCAGTGCCCGCCAAAGCCGCCGCGCCGAGCGGCAGCACATTGAGCCGCTTCAGACAGTCGGCCAGCCGTTCGCGGTCTCTGCCAAACATCTCCACATAGGCCAGCAGATGATGCGCCAGCAGCACCGGCTGCGCCCGCTGCATGTGGGTGTAGCCGGGCATGATCACGCCGAGATTGGCGCGGGCTTGGCGGACAAAGGCCCGCTGCACCTCAGCCAGCAGCTTGTCCAGCTCTGCCGCCTCATCACGCAGATAGAGGCGGATGTCAAGGGCCACCTGATCATTGCGGCTGCGGGCGGTGTGGAGCTTCTCGCCCGCAGCCCCGATCTTCTCAGTCAGAGCCTTTTCGATATTCATGTGAATATCTTCCAGCTCCACCCGGAACTGAAAGCGGCCCGCTCGGATGTCCTCCTCAATCTCGCTCAAGCCCGCGATGATCGCATCCCGCTCCTCGCCGCTGATCAAGCCCTGCTTGGCCAGCATTTTCGCATGAGCCTTGGAACCCATGATGTCATGCCGGTACAGCCGCCAGTCATAGCTGACCGATTCGGTGAAGCTCTCCACTGAGGCGGCGGTCTGCGCGGCAAAACGCCCGCCCCAGAGCTTGCCGGAGCACTGCTGCTTCGGGCAATGTGTCTGATCAGCCATTGCTATTTCCGGTTCAGGGCCTGTATCTGAAGGCGCATGGAGTTGAGCCGGATGAAGCCGCCCGCGTCGGCCTGATTATAGACCTGATCGGCCTCAAAGGTGGCGTGGGCCTCAGAGTAGAGCGAGTTGGCGGACTTGCGCCCGACCGGAATGCAATTTCCTTTATAGAGCTTGAGCCGCACCGTGCCGTTGACCGTGGCCTGGCTTTCATCCATCACGCCTTGCAGCAGCTTCATCTCCGGCGAGAACCAGAAGCCGTTGTAGATCAGCTTGGAGTATTCCGGCACGAGGCTGTCACGCAGACGCAGCACCTCGCGGTCAAGGGTGATGGTTTCCAAATCGCGGTGCGCGGCCCGGAGAATGGTGCCGCCGGGTGTCTCATACACGCCGCGCGACTTGATGCCGACAAAGCGGTTCTCCACCATGTCAAGACGGCCTATGCCGTTCGCGCCGCCGAGCTTGTTGAGCTTGGCCAGCAGAGCTGCTGGGGAAAGCCGCTCGCCGTCAACAGCCACCGGATTGCCCTGCTCGAACTCCAGCTCAATGTAGGTCGGGCGGTCAGGCGCGTTCTCCGGTGAGACCGAGAGCTTGAACATGGACTCTTCCGGCTCATTCCACGGGTCTTCGAGAATGCCGCCTTCAAAGCTGATATGCAGCAGGTTCTCGTCCGAACTGTAGGGGCTTTTCTTGGTGGTCGGCACCGGAATGCCGTGTGTTTCGGCGAACTCCATCAGCTTGGTGCGGGAGTTCAGCGTCCAGATACGCCACGGGGCGATGATCTTCAGCTTGGGATTGAGGGCCAGATAGGTCAGCTCGAAGCGCACCTGATCATTACCCTTGCCAGTTGCGCCGTGACTGACCGCATCCGCGCCTTCCTGCTGCGCAATGCGCACCTGCTCTTTGGCGATCAGCGGGCGGGCCAGCGAGGTGCCAAGCAGGTACGAGCCTTCGTAAATCGCATTGGCGCGGAAGGCGGGGAAGATGTAGTCGCGGGCAAATTCCTCGCGCAGGTCGGAGACAATCACCTTCTCCGCGCCGGTGGCCATGCCCTTTTTCCGCACTGCGTCCCAGTCCTCCTGCTGGCCCACGTCTGCCGAATAAGCGATGATCGGACAGCCGTACTCCTCTGCCAGCCACTTGAGAATAACTGAGGTGTCCAAGCCGCCTGAATAGGCGAGCACGATTTTGTTCACGTTCATGATCTTGTTTTGGTAAAGTAATTCAAACGAATTAGTCTGTCGCATAGAATATTAAAATGGTGCTGCTTAAGGGACAATATACCAGTCCTTAGCCAAGAAATCTTCCACAAGAAAAATGGCTGGGACATTATCCGTTTTGTATGTTTTTTTATTAAAACGATCTAACAACATCAATACCACGTATTGAGGCAAAATCACGGCCAACGATTCCAGTCTAGCAATGAGCTGGCGTTCAATATACAATGTTGAATTTGCGTCATGGACTAACTCATGTCTCAGCTCAAAGATTTGAGTAAAATCCTGCCACCAACTTGGAAACGCTGAAAGAGGAAACCCTTGCGTTACTGCTGACCTTGAGGGGACTCCATAAACACACTGTGTGTTTTCGATAAATGAGCGAAATCCGTCTGGCAAGAAGAAAGAATCAAAAATATTAGCGATTGATTCTGAACTCTGTAATGTCATTGTCTCTGCGACAAAGTCATAACGAGTAACACCTTGCTGTGATAGGTCGCCATCGGCTGGCAGTCGAAGACGATGCTCTTTAAGGATTCTATCAAAAAAAGCTACGTCATATTCAAGTGCAAACCGAAATACATCCCGAAAGAAAGTTTCCAGATGACTGGCAAGTGTAATTACATATTGATGAATGCTCGTTTGAATAGAAGCCTTATCATTCGCGTGAAGCCGAAGCACTTCGTGCATATGATGCACGATGGGATACAAACGAGAAAGATATTTAGTCCCGACCTCTCTGAGATCACCACGTGTACGTACTTTGGCTTTTATGTGTTCTATTTTTGGATTGCGAGCCATTGTCCATCAAATATCAACTTGTTAACATAGGAAAAAAGGTTTCCCATCCTTTATGCGGTATGATGGGAAACCTTTGCGGAGAAGACCGGAGGTCATGTGCAATGCGGCTCAAACTGTACCGCAGATCAAAGCCTCGAGAATAGCCTTGTGCATGTGCATCTTGTTCTCAGATTGATCAAAGACCACGCTCTGCGGCCCTTCCAGCACCTCTTCGGTGATTTCCTCATCCCGATGCGCAGGCAGACAGTGGAGGACGATAGCATCTTTTGCCGCTTGCGCCAGCAAGGCCGCGTTGAGTTGATAAGGACGGAACACAGCTAACCGCTTCTCCTTCTCCTTTTCCTTGCCCATTGAAGTCCAGACATCAATGTTGATCACATCTGCCCCTTGCACTGCCTCTGCTGGGTCACGCAACAAAGTGATGGGCTGCGCGGCGATCTTCCGGGCCGCCTCCAGGATCACTGGATCAGGATCATAGCCTGCTGGGCAAGCTAACGTCAAGGAGAAGCCCAGCACCGCAGCAGCCTGAATCCATGAATTGGCCATATTGTTGCCGTCCCCAAGCCAGACGATCTTCAGCTTTTTTGGATCGCCTTTCTTCTCAATCACCGTCATCAAGTCACTGAGGACTTGGCAAGGATGATGCAGATCAGTCAAGGCGTTGATCACTGGCACTTCTGAATAACGGGCCAGCTCTTCTACTACCTGCTGGCCGTATGTGCGTACTACCAAGGCATCGGCATAGCGACAAAGCACGCGGGCCATATCCTTCAGCGGTTCACCTCGATCCAACTGGGTTTCTCGCGCTTGCATAAAAATAACTTGACCGCCTAAGCCGTACATCGCTGCTTCAAAGGAGACCCGCGTGCGTGTTGAGGGCTTTTCAAACAACATACAGATGCTTTTACCAGCCAACTGCTGATGGCGAAGGCTGGAAGCGGTCTCTTTTTTCAATACTGCTGCCCGGTCAAGGAAGGAATGGAGCTGGGCCGGGGTAAAGTCTTGTAACGCTAACAAATGGTTGCTCATGATAGAAAGATCTCGATGTTCTGAAAACAGGCTACGCAGGGCCAGTGCCTTAACCCGCGCTAAGGCAGCGCAAGGCTGTGCAGCCGAAAAAACTATTGATATAAGAAAAAAAGCGGTTTTGCAAAGTAAATTTGCTTTTCATTGATCATTTCTTGTGCAAAGGGGAAAAGGAACAGGTTTTATTGTTCCAAACTCCTTAACCCCTTTTTCAGGCAGAAGAAGGAGGAAAGCGTGCCAATTAAGGCGATAAGAGCCAAGGTAGCAATGGAGAGTAGCACGCCGAACGGGTCAATTTCATAGCCGCGCAGCCAAAAACGCAGCAAACGATAGTTGCCCCTAAAGCCGATAACCAACATCAGCAGCTCCATTGCCAGACTGATGAACATGAAGAGGATCACGCCAAAGCTGCCCTGCACTGCTGCTCTGCTCTCGATCTTAAAGTCAGCATATATCGCGCCAAAGCCAAGAGCCAAAGCCAGTGCGCTCCAGGTAATCACCAAACTCATCCCGATAGAAACCCACCACATCGGGCCAGTGATCTGGAGTAAGGCATTCGAGGCAATGATTAAAAACAAACTGACCAGGGTAAATGGGAGACAATAAAAAAGATACTTGCAGAGGAGATATTTCGGCAAAGGTAGGGGCGAAGAACGGATCACCGCAAAGGCCGGGCCTTCTGCACCAATGGCAGGATAGACAAAGCGTGCTGCCAGCGAAGTAGCAAGAAAGCCAGCCAGCCCGATATTGGCAAAAGCAATCAGGTTGGTAAGATATTCTGTTGGCATGGGCGAGCGGTCAAGGGGCAGTGCCTTAAAGTTATACAGATACACCACGATTAACGCTCCGACCAGAAAGAGCTGCGACCACTCTGCTGAATCGCGAAGAAAGAGCTTGGCCTCTTTATGGAAGATGCGCAGCAAAGGCGAGGGCCGATACCCTCTGTCACCAAAGGTGCGCGAGCCACCAAATGACTCCTGGGCCTTACTCAAGCCGTTAAAGAAGAAACGTCGCATCAACTCTTCTCCGGCCCAAAACAGCATCAGCGGCGTGAGTAAGAGTAGCCCCATAGCGAGCCAATCTACCGTCTGATTTTGCAGATAACCACCCAGGAGCAGATTGGCCCAAGAAGGTGGCAACAAGGCAAAACCCGGTGTTTGCAAACTCGAAAGGTAATCAATGAAGTCAGGATATTTGTCTGGATCAACCAAATCCTCTGGCTTGAGCAAACGGATCACCAGATAGAGCAAAATACCAAAGAGCAGGGAGAGATAAACCACAATATCTTTGGTCTGCTTGGCAGGAAAGAGTTTGACAAGCAGGATGGTTGCGCCCAAGCCAATGCCACTGGCTGTTAAGGCCGTACTGAGAACCGTTATGGCCATGAGCAGATGATACAACCAATCGACTTTGAACACTGTCCCATAGGCTCCGAACACTGGCAAAGAGAAAATAACCATCATCCAGGAGGTATAGAGAACCGAGGTCACAAAACGCATTCGGAATAGCTGCTCTTCTTTAATTGGGGCACTGCACAGGATCTCATTATCCGAAGAAAGATACAAAGAAGACACCGCAGAGACCATTGAGGAAAAAATCAACATCGCGAACATGATCATCCAGGCCATGTCAAATATTCTCAAGCTGAGAATAATGCCTAATTCGCTCTGACTATGAAAATAACCAATCACCCGCAGGCTTACCAAATAGAGGGCTATGAAGAGCACTGCGCCAAAAACGAGGACCGCTGTGGTACGCAACGAACTCTGTTTGCCCCGGAAAAAGCGATTGCGGATACTATAGAAAAAAGGGTGAAAGAGGAGCATGATGTTTTGCCTCTAGGTTCGATTCTGGTTGCTTTGGTTTGCGGCGTGTTGAGCGCGTAATACTTCGTCTTTTCTTTTCTGCTTGGCCAGCTTCAACCGTGGCCTTGCTTGTGTGCAATGTCACGCGGGCTGTTTTCCCTGCCTCAAGTCACGCTTGCCGAGAGACAAAGGAAGCGTTCCGCGTCGTAAAGTAAGCGTGATTTGCCTCAAGTCACGCTTGCCGAGAGGCAAAGTAAGCGTGCCGCGTCATAAAGCAAGCGTGATTTGCCTCAAGTCACGCTTGCCGAGAGGCAAAGGAAGCGTGCCGCGTCGTAAAGCAAGCGTGCTTTGCCTCAAGTCACGCTTGCCGAGAGACAAAGTAAGCGTGCCGCGTCGCAAAGGAAGCGTGCTTTGCCTCAAGTCACGCTTGCCGAGAGACAAAGCAAGCGTGCCGCGTCGCAAAGTAAGCGTGATTTGCGACAGAGAAAGCCTGCTCTTAAGCAGTTAATGCGGGATTAACAAGTTGTAACAGCGCAATTTCTGGATAGCAATTGAAACGCACTGGATAAATGGTCCAACCTAGACCCCGGCTGATAAACAACTTTGTTTTTTCAGTGACAATCAAGCCGCTGGAATATTTCTTATTCTGAACTGGCAGTACCGGCGCACCAAAGAAAGGCAGCACTACTTGTCCGCCATGTGTATGGCCGCTCAAGACCAGTGCCACTGGTGTTTTGAAGCGGGTATCAACAGAATCGGGATTGTGCGAAAGCAGGATTCGGCATTCCTTATCATCGGTGCTGGCAAAAAGATGGTCGATCTTTAATTGATCTTCCCAATAATCACCTGCCCCGCCAAGCAGGATTCTTTCTTTGCCTTTGGTAATTGCTTTGCATTGGTGCCTGAGGTTTTGCCCGCTCCGTTCCAACCAGTACAGCGATCTGTTCGTATCTGCCCAATGATCATGATTGCCTAAGACAGAGAATACGCCGTGCTTTGCCTTTAATTGCATTAAGATTGGCCAGACTTGATCAATCTCCGTCGTGGTGTTCTTTGCATGGACATAATCGCCAGTGCACACTATGGCATCAGGACGAAGCAACATCGTTTCTGCCACTACATCTTGGATAAAGGAAGGAGAGACCAGCGGCCCGAAATGCAGATCGGTCAGATGGGCAAGGGTGAATCCGTGAAAGGAAGGCGGCAGATTGGCAATGGGAATGGTGTATCGGTTGACAACAACAATGTTTCGTTCAATAAAAACCGAATAAGTGCCTGCAAGTGCCGTAGCCAGGACATAACCAGTCGAGCGCAGGAAGGTTCTTCTGTTCATACCCAGTTATTGGCCTTTCAGGGCGGCAATTACGTGCTGCATTTCCCAGGCTCCGGTTAGCTCTAAGAAAATTTCTTCCAGATTGATGCCTTGCTCGGTCTTGCCTGCCTGGTTGCGCAGTTCCTCCATCGTGCCAACGATCCGCAAGGTGCCGTTGGTAATGATGGCGATGCGGCGGCAAAGTTCCTCTGCGATTTCTAAAGAGTGCGTGGAGAGAAAAATGGCTGTGCCTGCGGCTGCCTTTTGCTTAAACAACTCTTTGACGATTCGCGCTGACTTGGGATCAAGGCCAACCATCGGTTCGTCAATGATCATCAGCGGCTGATCCAGCATCAACACGGAAGTCATGATTAACTTTTGGCGCATTCCGTGGGAATAGCTTTCGATTAGATGATCTTGCCACGCGCTGAGGTCGAATAGCTCCAAATGTTTCTGTGATTCTGTCTTGAATCGCTGCACAGGCAGCTGATACAGGCTGGCAATGAACTTGAGGTATTCGCTGCCCGTGAGTTTCTCGAAGAGCCAAGGCCGGTCAGGGACGTATCCTGTGTCCTGCTTGCAGACAAGAGGCTGCTCAGACAAGGAATGGCCATTGATCAGCACGGAACCGCTGTCTGGTTGCAACAAGCCCGCCAGAATCTTGATCGTTGTGGTCTTGCCAGCTCCGTTTGGGCCAAGAAAACCGAAGATTTCCCCTGCGGCAACTTCCAAGCTGATCTTGTTCACAGCAGTGAAGTCGGCGAATGATTTACAGAGGTTGGTTATTTGGAGAATGGGGGGCATATATTTTCTTTTTTCCTCTTGGCAAAGATCAGATTGCGCTTTGAGCCGCATGAGCTAAAAAGGAAGAGCGTGACATGCCTCTTTTTTTTGCTGCCGCATCAATTTGATAAAGCATTTCTTCAGGAAATGTGACCGCAATACGCACTTTCTTCGGTTGCGCGACAGGAACATTGATGACCAGAAATGCCGCAGCATCACGATAGTCTGGATCAGCAACGATGTCCTCCATCTTTGACGGAGCTGGTATTTTTTCGCCAAACTCGATCATGGTGCGAATATGCCCTGCCAGAGCTTCAGTAGCCAGCACCCTAATCTCCTCAAGACTCGTTCCCGAAGAAATACAGCCTGGGAAATCTGGAAAGGACACGCCGAAATCACTTGCAAGATCCTTGTGAACCACAGCGATATATGCAGTCATGAATGGACTCCTTATGTGAATCGTATTCCAGCTTGCCGTTCAATGCTTTTAAGGGTTCCGACAGGAATATCTTTCTTCGGATGTGGAACCGTAACTATTCCAGCTCGTGCCGGATGATGAAAATGCCAATGGTCGCCTGTCGTGCGGATATGAATCCAACCTGCCTTTTTCAAGAGCTTGAGGATATTCCTGCTGTCCATCACATCAGGCGATGCTCATGCACGGGTTAGTTGATGAGAACTGACACCTTGTTCTATTGTCTCAGCCACCCATTTATTTAGGCGGGCAACTGAACCAATTATTTCTGGAGCGGCAAAATCTCAATCTCCAGCTTACCGAGTAATCCGCCGATGGCAATCTGTCCTTCCACATCAGCGCGGGTGAAACGGATGTGATACAGATCAGCAGGCAGCTGCTTGACGGTCGTATCAAGGCTGACCCATTGTCCGTCAAGGCAAACCTCGTTCCAGGCGTGATAATAGAAGGCGTTTTTCTGCAAAGTCACGCCAGCAGCTATTGCCGTTGGAATGCCTAGGCTTCTGCTTAAGGCGGCAAACAGAGCTGCATGTTCGTTACAGTCGCCGATACGGCTGGCTAAGGTGGTAACAGCATCTGGTAGGCCGATCACCGGCCTTTTTTCGAGGTTTTTATACACCCAATCTGTCAGCAACTTGACCTGTTTCGCCTGATCAAGCTCCTTACCCACGATCTCTTTGGCTTGAGCAAGGATTTTGGCATCATTGGCCTGGACATAACGGCTAGGCCGCAGATACTTCTCCTCAGCGCAGGCCGCATCCTGCTCGCCAACGGCGGTAGATGGCGGAAAAGTCTCTTGACTGATAAGCAGTTTGCCGTCCGCAAACTGTTGCCGTCCGCCATTCAGTTCTACCTCTGCCTCTTTGGGGAATTGCAGCCGATAGGCAGCCGAACGACTGTTCTCTGGTAGAAGGGGGCCGGAATACTTCACCGCCACTGCGGCGAGCAACTCATCGCCGCTGTCGATAACATCCATTGCTTTGAACTTTGGCTCTGCCTCAAAGACAAAACCCATAGGCGACTTCTCCTTGATGATCTTGCCTTCCTCATCCAGCCAGAAGCTGGTGTTCATTCCAGAGTAGGTTTCTGTAAACTCATGCAGATTATACACCCGTCCGCCGATAAGTTCCTTGTCCCGACCTTTGTAGGTGATGACTGATTCGCGCTGGCTCAGGGAAAACGGATCGAAAAAGGGCACCTTCAGCTTGTCGCCTTCTTTAGGCATCTTGGCGAGCAAATAAGCCCGCTGGTTGAGCGGCAGCAACGGCTTATCTGGCAGGGTGATGGAGTCTTTAATGACCGTTTGCCCTGTTTGTAAGGAGAAATGCACCGTGTTGCCTTCGGTCTTTCCTTCAGCCTTGGTGCTGTAAAAAAGTGAGGCAAAGGTAAACTGAAAACTCTGCAAGCGCATTGCGCTGTCCAGTTCGGCGTTCAGTTCCATGTTCACCGGTTGGACGGTGTTGATCACCTTGAGCTTCAGCGCAGCCTGCTGCCGAATATGAAAGCCGCCCTTATCAACAGGACGAAAATCTTCCATCACGTAGCCAATGCGCCTGCCATTAAGATGCACGCCGTAATACTGCTGATATCTTGCTTGCAGAACCAACGCAGCCTGCTCGCCGCTTTCCAGATGCGCGACAAAGAAATCCCGCCGCACCAAGAGCAGCAGCAAGAGGAGCCAGCAAAAAATAGCAGCTGTTTTAAAAAGACGGAAAGTCATGGCCAGGTGATGGATAAAGTTGCAGCGAGGATACAGAAGAAGCATACCGCAGAGCGGCATGGCCGTCAACCTGGCAGAAAGACGGCTGCGCTTGCGCTGCTCCACGTTGCTGGGCAATCTGCGCCCCGCGCTTTTCTCTGGGCAAAACGCGCAGACCGTTTACAATGCTGCCGCACCGCAATTCCTTCAGCTCCTCTCTTAGCAACCAGACTGAACAAGATGATCACCATCGGCCCAATCGTCCTGAGCAACCCTTTTCTTCTCGCGCCGCTTGCTGGCTACACTGATTTGCCCTTTCGCTTAGTTTGCCGGGAACAGGGAGCAGCTTTGACGGTCTCGGAAATGATCAGCTGTCACGGTCTGCTCTATGGCCAGAAACAAACATTCGCCATGCTCAAGACCGTGCCGGAAGAACGGCCCTGGTCAGTGCAGCTCTTTGGCAGTGAACCAGAGAGCATGGGCCGAGCAGCAGCTCTGGTCTCGGCCATGCCGGTTGATATCCTGGATATCAACATGGGCTGCCCAGTACCCAAGGTAGTAAAGAAAGGTTCTGGCTCTGCCTTGATGAAAGCAGCGAATTTGCAGCAGGCTGAGGCGATTATCAGGGCGGTAGTCAACAACACCGACCGGCCTGTGACGGTGAAATTCCGCAGCGGCTGGAATGATGCCTCGATCTGCGCCCCTGATTTTGCCCGGATGTGCGAGTCTGCCGGAGCTGCGGCAGTGACGATTCATGCCCGCACCTGGGCGCAGCAGTTTGGTGGCAAAGCTGATCGCCGCGTCATCGCTGCCGTGAAGCAGGCGGTCTCCATCCCGGTGATTGGCAACGGCGATATCCTCTGTTATGCAGACGGCCTAGCGATGATGAAGGAAACTGGCTGCGATGCCGTGATGATTGGCCGGGCTGCACTGGGTAATCCCTGGGTTTTCCAGCCCAGCGGCATTCCAGAAACGCTGGCTGGTCGGCTGCCAGTCATTCTGCGCTATCTGGAATTGGCTGACCAGCACCTGGATACCGAGCGACTCCACTTTCGCATCAAGAATCACGCCAGCCGCTTTCTCAGCGGCCTGCCTGGAGCCGCTGCAATCCGGCAAGAAATCATTGGCAGCGACAGTTTGGCAGAGATAGAAAAAGTGCTCAAGAAGAAGGCAATGCTTGCCTAACAATCTTGGCTGCTTTTTTTCCATAAGCCGCGTTTCCTTCAGCCACTGACTATGGTAGAGTAGGCTTATTGACCTTTTTTCAGGAGTACTTCTATGGCGATATTAGACAAGGTATTCAAGGCAGCGGTTGATCTCAAGGCATCGGACATTCACGTGCTCCCTGGCGAGCCATTCATGGTGCGGCGACTGGGTAAAATGATCCGGCTCAAAAGCCAAGCCCTCACTGATGCGAGTTGCCGCAAGGTAATTCTCGAAATTCTCACCCCAGAACAGCAGCACATCCTCCGCGACGAGCTGCAATTAGACTTTGCCTACGAGATTGACGGGCTGGGCCGCTTTCGTGGCAGTGCTATGTTCCATAACAACGGCATGAGCTGCATCTTCCGGGTCATTCCCAGCAAAATTCCCTCGTTCAAAGAGCTAGGCATCCCGGATGTGATGTATAAAATCCTGGAAAACCACCAAGGCATCATCCTTGTCACCGGCGCAACCGGCCACGGCAAGACCACCACCCTGGCCTCAATGATTGATCACATCAACAGCCATCATTCCCACCACATCCTCACCGTCGAAGACCCAATTGAGTTTATCCATCCCTTGAAAAAAGGGGCTGTGAATCAGCGGCAAATCAAGCGGGACACGATGGCATACGCTAATGCCCTGAAAGGAGCCTTGCGCCAAGACCCAGACGTGATTGTCATCGGCGAATTGCGCGATTTAGAGACGATCTCACTCGCCATTTCCGCGTCCGAAACCGGCCATTTGGTGATTGGCACCCTTTCCACCTCCAGCGCACCCAAGACCGTTGACCGAATCATCGACTCCTACCCCGCAGGCGAGCAGAACCAAATCCGGGCCATGCTCAGTGAGTCGCTGAAAGCGGTTTTCACCCAGCGGCTCCTTCCTGGTATCGACGGCACAACCATGCACATGGCCGCTGAAGTCCTAATCGGCAACCTATCCATCGGTAATCTGATCAAAGACAACAAGACCTTCCAGATTCGCTCCACCATGCAGATGGGTCGCTCGGTTGGCATGAAACTCATGGATGAGTCGATCATGGAGCTGCTCCAAGCAGGCAAGATTAGCTATCAAACTGCTTTGGCTAACGTCGATAAAAAAGAGCTGCTCAAGCCCTTTGCCCCGAAAGCCTAACTCGGCAGGGAGGTTGGCGACCAGTGTGAGTGTGTTGGTGAGGATTGGTCAGCGATTCCTTTCATATTCCAGGAGATTCCCTTCGTAAAAAAGGCGTTTTCACTCGTTGCAATGCTCCATTCAGATGTTTGTTTGGAGCATTCATACGTGTGAATTCTCTATTCAGACATGTAAATACTGCTAACAAACGAGTGAACGGAGCTTTCGGACATTGCAAAGCTCCTAGCAAACGTATAAATGCTCTGTTCAGACATGTAAATGCTGCTAATAGACGAGTGAATGGAGCTTTTGGACCTTGGAAAGCTCCTAGCAAACGTGTAAATTCTCCGTTCAGACATGTAAATGCTGATAACAGACGAGTGAACGGAGTATTTACACGTCTGAATGCTCCATTCACTCGTGTAAAAGCTGTTTTTGGACGTTGGAAAGCTGCTGCGCAAGGAGTGGATCTGCGCAATGGAGAAGAAGGAGGAAGCTGTGAATGAGATAAGCGTCTGGATGACCCAGTATCAGCAACCACTGCTGCTGGCTTGCGGCGGCCTGCTTGTTCTTGCCCTGCTGCTCCGGCAGGTGAAAAAGCGCGGAAGAATGCAGCACGTGGCTTTCCTCGCGCTTTTGCTGGTCATGTTTGTTGTAATTTACCCCGCCAAAGACGACCAGGGCATTTGGATTCCCGCAGCGATTACCATACTGGGTATTGCCGCCGTCGCAATCCAGAGCTGGCAGCCAGAATCCGGGTCAAATCCGGTGAAAGACAAGGCTGAAGGAATCGAGCTGCATGAACAGCGGCTGCGGATTGTTGAACAGCAGCTTTTGGCTTTGCAGGCATCGGGCGCGGTGATGGATGACAAAGGGCGGCATCTGCTGGAGCAGGAGCTAAAGGCCGTGCAGGGAAAACTGGCTAATCTCCAGAAGAGCTATGAGGAAAAACAGCGGCTGCTTGAGGAGACCAGCAAGAAGCTGGAGCAAGTGAAGGGCCTTTTGTCGGAAGAGCGGATCAAACAAGCGCAGGCCGAACTCCTGCAAGACAATCCCGCAGAGGCAGAGCAGGTTTTTGATGAAGTAGTGGACAAGGAGGGCAAGCAAGTTGCCCTTGCCGCCTACCAAAGCGGGCAGCTGGCTGAAGGCCGCGTGGATTTCGCCAAGGCCATGCGCATGTACAAGAAGGCGGTGACGCTGGAGGAGGACAACCCAGACTATTTGCTGGCGGCTGGGAAGATGGCCCGCAAGCTCGCGGAGTACAAGCAGGCGCAGGAATGGCTGGAGCGGCTGCTGGAACTGCGGGAGGCGGAGGGGAAAAATGATGCCGCGCTTGGCGACGCGCTGCACGAGCTGGCTTTGCTGCATAAAGACTTGGGGCAATACGCGGCAGCGGAACCGTTGTACCTGCGAGCGATTGCGGTGAAGGAACAGGCTCTTGGAAAAGAGCATCCTGATGTGGCGGATGTGCTGAATGGCTTGGCTGTGCTGTATTGGCGGGAAGGAAAATATGCTGAAGCGGAGCCGATGTATTTGCGTGCTCTTACCGTGAAGGAACAGGCTTTTGGCAAAGAGCATCTGAGCGTGGCGCAGACGTTGAATGACCTTGGCGTATTTCGTTCTGGGCAAGATTGTCTTGCCGAAGCGGAATCGCTACATCTACGCTCTCTTGAAATAAGAGAAAAACATCTCGGCAAAGAGCATCTTTATATAGCAGAAAGTCTTGGTAATCTTGCTACATTAAACAGGAAAAAAGAAAAATATATAGAAGCAGAGGAGTTGTATCTTCGCTCTCTTGCTATCAAGGAAGCTGTTCTTGGTAAAGAGCATCCAAGTGTAGCTGTAACTATAAACAATCTCGCTATACTGTATCGTCAGCAAAGAAAGTTCAAAGAATCTGAGTCCCTATTTCAGCGCGATCTGATAATAACTGAGAAAGCATTTGGCAAGGAGCATCCAGACGTTGCTGTCACTCTGAACACTCTCGCTGAACTTTACCGACTTCAAGGCAAATACGCAGAAGCAGAGCCGCTGCTTCATCGCGCTCTTCAAATTCGTGAGGACAAGCTCGGTAAAGACCATGCTAATGTGGCAACTACCCTGCGCATCATGGCCGATCTCTACCGCGACCAAGGACGATACGCGGAAGCAGAGCCGCTGTACCAACGCGCCCTGTCCATCTTGCAGGAAAAACTCCCTGCCGGGCATTCGCGCATCAGCGGCTGCCAGAAGGACTACGATGACCTGAAACGCAAGATGGCGGGGCAGTAAGGGCGTTTCGCAAAATGTCCCTGCGAGGCGGTTTGGCAGGTTTTGGCCCGGTTTTTGCTCGTTGCCCAGCTGCTGACAAAGGTTTGTAGCCAAGCCAGAACTCTTTGTTGCTTGGCAAAAGAAGGTTGTGGCCGAACAACAAAATGTTCTTGTTAAGCTACAAAGAGTTGTTGCCGAGTAACAACCTTCTCTTGCCGAGCCGCAACCTTTTGTCACTCAGCCAAACACGGCTTGTACTTGGTCACAATCTTTGTTCATCTTGCCAGACTTCGTTGTCAGCTGATTACAGCTGGTTACAACCTGGCACTCAAAATTGTTGGCCGAGGAAAAACCTCATTCAAGGCGGGACTCACCGGCTGCTAACCCCGCTGCCTGCTGGAGTAGCTCGTCTAACCTGTGTGGTGTTGACAAATATTCCCGACTTAGGCCGCATTCAGCCATCATACCGCAGAAGCGGAGGAATTCTTCCATCAAGCGAGTGCTCAACTTGTCCCGATGCTGGATGATCGAGAGCTGTCGCCGGGTGCTGATGCCCTCGATAGCCAGGCTTTTCAGCCAACCATGCTCGGTTTCTCGGCAGATGGTCAGTTCAGACAGGCAAGATGCGCCAACGCCTGCCTCCACTGCTTTTTTAATGGCCTCGGTATGCCCCATTCGCGTGACGACATTCAGTAGGGCCGCGTGATTACCCAACCTAGTCTTGAAAATCTCGGCTGTGCCTGAGCCTTCCTCGCGCAACACCCAGTTGGTTTTCTCCAAATCATCTGGGATACGGAAAACATCCTGGTCTGCCAAGGGATGAGAGGCACTGACGATGACTCGCAGTTCATCTACAAACCAAGGTGTCCGCTGCACGGCCTCGTCAGTCACGCTTCCTTCGACAAAACCGAGATCCATTATCCCTTGGGCCACTAATCGCTCTGCCTGTTGGGTATTGGCTACCAGCATATTGATCCGCACATCTGGGTGCATCCGCATAAACAGGCCGATTGGATAGGGCAGGACATAATTGCCAATGGAAGAACTGGCAATGATCTCCAACGAACCGGCCACGGATTCCTTATTTTCGATCAGCAGTGATTCGATATTTTTGACTTGGAAGGCGATCTTTTTCGCTAAGGGCAGGAGATAGCGGCCTCGGTCGTTGAGCAGCAGACTGCGGCCATGCCGATCAAAAAGCGGGCCTCCCAACTGGCTCTCCAGTTCTGCTAAAGCCATGCTGACCGCTGATTGGGTCAGGAACATCATCTTGCTGGCCTTGGTCACTTGGGTGGTCTCTGCCACCGCAATGAAAATTTCAAACTGCCTGAGGGTGATGGCCATGCTTACTCCTGTCGCCGCCTGCTTGGGCAGCTGATGTTTGCTGATTCTCTATGCCTGCTGCTGATGTTGTCTGGTATGTAGTTGCAATGCCCCCTTACTGTCAAGATAAAAAGCCGCTAGCAGCTCTGAAGATTATTTTTTCTCTGTGAGCGGCTATTCTACCAAGATACTGCACTCTAGCAACATGAGGTGAAAAAAACATTGCACGAGCAGGCGGCACTGTGTTTTAAGTTATACGAGGCGATATTCCGCAGCAAGTACCAACGATGGAGACCTGTTATGATTAGCCTGCTTACTCTCTATGCCAGTGCCGTCTTTCTCGGCGCACTCCACGCTTTTGAACCGGGCCACGGCAAAACCATGATTGCCGCTTATATGATTGGCACGAGAGGCCGGGCTTGGGACGGCGTGGTACTCGGTACTATCGTCACTGTCACGCATACCTTCAGCGTGATCCTGCTGGGTATCGCGGCCATGTTCCTGTCCAAGACCTATGCAGACGAGGTGCTGCACAATTGGCTTGGCCTGCTCTCAGCAGGACTGATCTTGCTTGCAGGCCTTTGGATGCTCCGGCAGCGGTTTTCCGATACCAACCACGGCCATCACCACCCGCATGACGAACACAACCACGCGCATCCGCACGAACACCCCCATGCTGACCCTGTTCAGCATGCGCACAGCCCAGCAGCTGTCCGACCAAAGAGCAAGCTGGAATTGCTTCTCCTGGGCATGTCTGGCGGCATCATTCCTTGCCCAGCAGCTATCGCCACACTGCTGGCCGCCCTTGCTGTTGGCAAGATCGGCCAAGGCCTGAGCGTTACCCTCTTCTTTAGCCTCGGCTTAGGCGGAGTGATGATCACTATTGGCGTGCTGCTCTCGCAAAGCCGCCATCTCGTCGGCAAGATCAGCGACAACCTGGAGCTTGCCCGGAAAATGGGCATTGCCAGCGCGGTACTGATCATCGTCCTCGGCTGCTATGCCTTGTTCCATTCGGTTAAAGATATCTGGTTCTGACGGGATCTCCCTGAAGAGAAAATAGCTGCATTGCATAAGTTGTTTTCTCGACTTGACTTTAAGTAATTTAATTGATCATTATGACTTGATTGCTATTTTAGTCATGATGATCAGGGGTGTTCATTATCATGTTTTAGGTATGGTAACGTATCTGTAATCAATTCTTCATTATGGATTTTTTTATGGCAACAATTTGCATAAAATTGCTTATGCAGGATATCTATTGCAGAAGGTTAGAATTTCCAGTCCCTGCTTCTGCTCTCCACGAAATCTCCTACCAGATATAATGCAAGTGACAAAATTTGTCACTTGTTCTTGAGAGATAAGAATCATTCTCTCTTTGCAACCATTACCGCTGTCTGCGTATTGATTTGATTATATTCAACAAAAACTGAAAAGTAATCTCGCTTAAAAAACTTGCAAACTGGCATAGATTATGCATATGACTTTTTATCCCGATACTATTCAGGAAAAGGCGGAATTTAACTATCCATGTGCATTATGTAAATTTAATAAAACCTATATAGGAAAATGAATAAAAAGAGATTGTTTTTAATATTTTTTGTATGCGAAATACTATACATGGTAGATTATACAGAGATAGAAGATATTTTTTGCTCTGTAAGTATAATACCGGATATGGCCGCCATCGCAGATGGGATGCATATACCAGAGAGAGAAAAAATAAAAAAAAACGATATAAATTTAGAGTTCAAGCAAGAGGAAATAAGAGAAGTTGAAGAATTTAATTCTATTAAAATAGAAAATTTTTTCGGGGACATTCAAATTAACAGCAATAAAGAAAAACATGCGATTGAAATATTAGCTGGAAACAGAACAATTCAATCAATAACAACAGTGGTTAGTGGTGGCCAACTATTGATTATTTTTAATAAAAAAATAAATACAGCAATGCCAGTAAACATATCAATTAATACTCGTAATATATTTTACCTAGATATTCAGAATAGCTCTGTAACTGTAAACATTAACCATGTTAACTCAAAAGAATTTACCTTCCTTGTAAAAGGAGCATCTTCTGTCTCGGCAGATGGGCATGTTGAAAATCTTTATATCTCAGCATTTGGAAGTGTCGATTTATATTTAAAAGAATTGAAATCTAATAAGTGTCGTATTGTTTTAAATGGGACTTCCGATGCTATCGTCAATGTTTCAGGATTGTTGACAGCAGAAATAAATGGAGCTAGCGATATAGTTTATTTTGGGAAGCCAGCTTCTGTCTCAAAAAAAATAAATGGAACTGGCGACATTTCCCCTATTTCTATAGAAATGTAAAAATTTACATAGTTTGGCAGATAATAACTTCTGCCAGATAACAAAAAACATACCTGGAGGAAAAAAGATGAAAAGGTCTATGACAGTTGCAACAGCCATCGTACTGATGAGTTCATGTGCCGCATTTGCATCCGATAATATCGGAGACGTGACCAACAAAGTCAATGCTGGTTATATAGGTTCAGCCGCATATAATTACGGCGGCTATGACTACGGGTTTGGCCCCGAGGCGGTTGCGGGCGGCGTATCTGTAAAAAATTCTTACAATATCGGTGATGTGACTAATAAAGTCGATGCTGGATGGATTTATGCATACGCGGAAGGCACTTCGGAGACAGAAGACGGGACAACAGCGGTTGCTGGCGGTGTTAGTGTCCGGGAGTCTAGTGATATCGGTGATATTTCCAACAAAGTTGCTGCTGGAGGTCTTGAAGCCTACGCAGGAGGAGATTGGGGCACAAGTGCTGTTGCAGGCGGTGTTGATATAAAGGGTTCTGGATCACATTATATCGGCGATGTGACCAATAATGCAAGTGCAGGATATATAGCAGCATCTGCTTGGGGCTATGGTGCCTCTGCGGCAGCTGGCGGCATTGGGCTTCGAGACGCTTGGTATGTGGGAGACGTGAGCAACAAAGTCAGCGCGGCAAATATCGTCGCCAGTGCGGTGGGGAGTAATGCCACAGCTGCGGCTGGTGGCATCAGCGTCACTGACTACGCTCAATACATCGGCGATATAACCAATAAGGTGACTGCTGGAGGAGATATTATAGCCTATGCATGGCCTGACGGCGCAACCGCAACTGCTGGTGGTGTTGTCGTTAAATCCTCTAATGGCGTGGGAAATATAACCAACAAGATTGACGCAGGAGGCAGTATCTATGCGGAGGCTAATGGCTTCAACTCAATAGCTGCCGCTGGCGGGGTTGACATTCAATATGCTTCTAATGTCGATGATGTGACAAACAGCGTCAGCGCAGGTGATATCTATGCTATAGCATCAGGTGACGGCATGACATCTGTTTCTGGCAGCGTGGTAGTTCGGTAGAGCAGAGCGGTACAACTAGTAGTGATTGCCAAGATTTCATCTTGGCAATCACTGCTATGAATGATTTAATCTTTTTATAAAAAAGTCGATGGTAAAAAATGAAAATATATTTTGTAGTGGCAGCTACATTGATATTCTTTGAATGTTCAATATGCCTTGCGTTAGATTTGGATGATGACATAGATATTGATGATTCTATAGAATCATACCATGAGATGGGAAAAATCCAAAAAAATGTCAACTACGTTGTTCGGAACGCTATCAGCAAAGCTTATGTCAGGATGAATTCTGACGACATGCTAATATATGATCCTGACAATTCGTCTGAGACTAACGCTGTTGGCAGCATAATAGTTGGTCCTGGAAGCAAGGTTCAAGGGGATATTATATTGATTGATCAGTCAAGAGGAAATAAATCAGCTGTATCAAGAAGATAATTTCGTGCAAGCAGAAACCCATAGCGTCTCTGGTTTACAGAGATGCTGCTTTTTTTATACTATGAAAAAAATAACCTATACAGTCTTGTTTGTTTTAATTTTTCTTTCAGGGTGCGCAAAGATTGACCCGCGTCATGTTGAAATCGAGATACCTTCTGGAACTCCAGAGTTGAAGGAAACTGAATTGAGTCAAGCACTCAAGAAACTCGGAATGATGACAGAGGTATACGGAGTTAAAGCGCGGGTAATGATTGACAAGATAAGCGACAACACTGGAAGCGCAGAACATACAAAAGCTGAGATTCCATACGATATTACTCAAATGACTGTCAGTGCCTTGAATCTTATAGGAGGCAATATCATATTCATTCCTTATCGACCAGATTTGATTGTAAACTTAAAAAATTTAGGGTTTAACAATCTTGAAAGAAAAATTAATCCTTCTGTAATTATAACTGGAGGAATCACAGAGTTTGACAGAGGATTAGAAACGCAGGAGGATTCAACAAATATCGGCTACGAAACAGATAAATTTGGAGAGAAGTCTCCATTCGGAATAGATCACATGCAGGGGGAAAAACGGAGTATTGCAAGCATAACCATTGATTATAATATGATAGACATTGAAACGATGAGTGGTCTGCCTGGAATACAAACAGCAAACACCATGCAGGTGCATAAAGGGATCGGCAAGAAAGAGCTTGGATTTACGCTCTTTGGTCCAACGCTTGGTTTAAAGGGGGAAATGAAAAAAGTTGAAGGAAGACATGCCGCCTTGCGTCTTCTTGTGCAGTCAAGTATGATTCAGATCATAGGGAAATATCTCGATCTTCCATACTGGAGATTGCTTCCAGGGGTTAAACCTGATCCTGTAGTTGAAATGTATATAAAAAAAGGCTGGCATTACCAAATGAACGAAGATGCACGTATAAAAAAGATACAAGAACTTTTATTTCTTCATGGGTATGAATATGTAGATAGAACAGGGGTAGTTGATAACTTGACAATAAGAGCGATAGATAATTTTTTAAAGAAAAAAAAAGTAATTATAAAATCTTTCAAAGAAATCTATTTTAGTTTATATAAAATGTTGTACTATTCAGTGCCACTAGATGATGCGGCTCTTAACAGAAGATATATTCTAATAATAAAAAACAAAACACCTCCCCTCCCCAAAATGGGCGGTGCATCAGACCAGCAGCACAGCAATGAAACCAAAAAATAAAAAAATAACTCATGAGATCGGTTTCGTATTGAACGGGCCAACGATTTTTTTATTCAACTGCGTAACTCCTAAGATGAA
This sequence comes from Candidatus Electronema sp. PJ, assembly GCF_048287395.1. Lineage (NCBI taxonomy): Bacteria > Pseudomonadati > Thermodesulfobacteriota > Desulfobulbia > Desulfobulbales > Desulfobulbaceae > Candidatus Electronema > Candidatus Electronema sp. PJ. Next base: position 27,521 of record NZ_JBLWEO010000072.1, read on the forward strand.
CAGACAATCCCCAAAAGGGAAATGACAAGCATCTGTTCGTAGAACAACTTGGTAGAGGTTAGGCAACGCTTCTGTCGTTGCCTAACATAACGACTGAGGGAGAAACCTACTCTCCCTCCTCTTCGGCGGCCTTACCCCTCTTCTCTTTTGCCTCCTGTTCTATATGGTTGCTGCCAACTAACCACTCTTATTTGCCTGGCCACAAAAGGTTGTTGTTAAGCCGTAAAGAAGTTTGGCTCGGCAAGAGAAGGTTCTTGCCAAGCAACAAAAGGTATTGGCCGAACTCCTTTCTTGTTTAGCCACAAACGAGTTTGGCTCGACAAGAAAGGAGTTCGGCCAAGCAAGACTCCTTTGCGGCTTAACAAGAACCTTCTCTTGCCGAGCAACACAAGGCTATTGCTCGGCCACAACCTTCTTTGGTTAAGCAAGAACCTTCTTCTGTTCGGCAACACACCTCTGTCAGCAGCTTTAGCTCATCCTTAAACTCCCTTTAACCCTTTACTCTGAAAGGACAATCCCCATGCAGCAGGCAGAACTGCGCTTTATTGGTATTGTGCACGGCGACATCCTCCGCCTTGAGGATGCACCGCCCTTTTATGATGAGTCAGAGCACACTGGCACGCTGGAGATTTTCCCTACATACCAGGACGGGCTGCTTGGCATTGCGGCTGGCGATACCATCTTGGTGCTGTTCTGGCTGCATCTGGCAGAGCGCAGCATTCTCCAGGTCTATCCGCGAGGTGACAAAGCACGTGGTCTGCATGGCGTGTTTGCCACCCGCAGCCCAATGCGGCCTAACCCTATTGCGGTTTCCGAGCTGAAGGTACTGGCCGTGCAGGGGAATCGGGTGGAGGTTGCTGGCTTGGATATTCTGGACGGCACCCCTGTGCTGGATATCAAAAGACGAAGTAAACGGTAAGGCACTCTCCTTCTCTACCTTGTTAGCTCCTGCTGCATTTTCCTGTTGCTTTTCAGACAGTCAGCAGTAGAATGACCCCTTCTGATATCAAGACGGCATATTTTGCCGCAGCGGTTCACCAACGTAGAGTTCTCATCCAAGGAGGATGCAGCCATGAAGTACCTATTTGTCTTGCCCGCCGTTGTCTCTCTGGTGTGCAGTTTATCCCCAGCGCAGGCTCATGAACTGCCTGAAGGCGCAGCTCCTCTGGAGAAGTCCGAGCAGTGTGCAGCCTGTCACCCGGCGATTTTCAAGGAATGGCAGGAGTCCTTTCATGCCAAGTCATCGGTACATAAGGACTCAGCCCATAAAACCATGCACCAGGCCTTTGTTAAGGCCATGACGGCTAAGGGCAAGAAGGGCAACTATCACTGCGCCACCTGCCATGCGCCTATGTCTGATAACTTGAAGGCCCTGATGGAAGGAGATGCCGAGCCAGACAGCAGCAACTGGACGCAAGCCGAAGGTGTGGGCTGTACCTTCTGTCATCGGATCGAATCCATCGTAACCAAGAAGAGCTGTTATAATCAGTATAAACTCAATCCAGATGCTACCTACCAGACCAGTCGGCCAGCCAAAGCTGCACCCCACAAGACCGGCCAGAATGCCCTGTTTGCCAGCGGCCAAGTCTGCATGGGTTGCCATAGCCAGTATATCAACCCGCACGAAGTGCCGATCTGCATCATGACAGAGGAAGGCAAAGGCGACTGCCTCGTCTGTCACATGACCCAGGTCGAAGGCAGCCCGGCAGTAGGGTCAGCAGCTAAGACGCATCTTTCCCACCGGGTACTGGGTGGGCATGATCTGGAGATGCTGCAAAAGGCCGCAGAGCTAGAGGTGAAGATCGAGACCAAGGACAAGGAGCGCACCATTAGCGTGACCGTGAAGAACATCACCGAGCATACCTTCCCCTCGACCAACCCGATGCGGATGGCCTTTGTCAAAGTGCGGGCCAAGGATGCCAAGGGTACAGTGCTCTGGGAGAACTTTAAGCAGGATCCGCTACAGGAAGACAAACAGGCCGTGTTCTTCAAGGCGTTTAAGGCAGGTGACAAGGTGGGAGTACCGTCCTGGGAAGCTGAAGCCTTGGCCTTTGATACCCGACTGAAGACGGGCGAGACCCGCACCCTCACCTATCCGATCTACAGCCCAGCTGTCAGTGAGATCGAGGCCGAGCTTATCTACTTGCTCTTCCCTCCCAAGGCGATTGAGGGCTTTGGTATTCCCAAGGATGGGGTGAACGATAAGCGTTACTCAGTGGCCAAGAAGTCGGTGAAGATGTAACGAAGATGCTGTGACGGTTGGTCACAGCACGGTGCGGTCAAAAGTCGCACTCTAGTGCAACCAGCCGTTGCATTACTATGCAACCAACCGTTCGATTACTATGGAACCGGTTGCCTCACTACAGTGAGGCAACCTTGCTTAGGAGTGATAACGCTCAAACTGCACGGCGACTCTTGCGGAGGTAGGCTACCCAATAGACTGCGCCGACCTGCACTGCGCCGCCGACAATGTTCCCTAGGGTAGCCATGATGATATTGGTGATACAGCCGAAGCCTGAGATGAGGTTGTTGTCATCTAGGATAAGACCGTAGGGCAGGAAGAACCAGTTGGCAATGGAATGCTCAAAGCCAAGGGTGACGAAAGCAGCCACAGGCAGGAAGATGGCCATGATCTTGTCCATTACACTGCGGCCACCCATAGCCAGCCAGACCGCCAGACAGACTAGAGCATTGCAGAACATCCCCCGGAGGAAGGCCTCGATCAGAGTGAGGTGCGACTTGCCTGCCGCAATCTTGACGGCAGTCAGGCCGACTGCCCCATCACCGAGGTTATCTACGCCAGCCAGCACCACTAGCACCACCGTGATAACCGCGCCAACCACATTGCCGAGATAGGAGTAGCACCAGTTACGCAGGACGCTACTCGTGCTAATCTGGCCGCTGGCCCAAGCCATGGTCAGCAAGTTGTTGCCCGTGAATAACTCGGCCCCGCCCACTACCACCAGAATCAGCCCAAGACTGAAGCTCAAGCCACCCAGCAACCGGGTTATGCCAAAGCCCAGCTGGGAGTTGGTGATTACCACAGTATAAAAGAGCGAGCCGATGGCGATAAACGCGCCGGCCAGCATTGCCAGCACCAGCAGGGTTAGGGTATCAGCATGGGCTTTTCTGACTCCCATCCCCTCTATCTTACGGGCAATATCGTCGGGCGAATAGGCATCGCTAAGGCCGTGTCCGGTGTCCATGAATTCTCCTCCTTGTTGAGTTCTCTCCTGCCACTGGGCAGTCCTGATTCACCTAAGATGATGCAGCGATTCAGTTTCAATGATACCGCAAGGGACTCTAAAGAGGAAGGGCTTCTTACAGGCGTGGGGCTGCTGCGTTCGCTCCTTTCTTGCTCGCTGGCAAAGGAGTTGTACTCGGCAGAAGAGGAGTTTGAGCGAGCCGCAAAGGAATCTTGCCGATTAAGAAAGGAGTTGTACTCGGCAGAAGAGGAGTTTGGCTTGGCCAAACTTCTTTCTTGATGAGCCACAAAGGAGTTTGGCCGACTAACACTCCTTTGCAAGTCGGCAAAACTCCTCTCTTGCCAAGCCAAACTCCTTGGTTATCGAGCCAAAAAACTGCGTTTATAGCTCTGCGGCCTTCTTTAACGCCGTCAGCAGGACATCCCGGCGGTTGTCATCGAGTTTGACCGGAATGGGATAAACCAGCGTGCGGTTCATCAGCTCGCAAGAGGCGGGCAGGGCGGTTGGGGCGTAGATTACTCTGCGTTTACCGTGCGCGGCAAAGGGCCAGCCGTTGTTTGCCAAGGTTTTGCCGTCGATAAGATGCTCCCAGGAGGGGTAGAAATGCCAGGTGTTTTCGCCGAAATTGATTGCCCCGGCGTTGTGCTCGCGCAGCACCTGATTGACCTTGGCGGCTTGGGCCTTGTCTGGCAGCATAAAGGCGAAGAAGGTGGCGGAATCCCCCTGCTCATCGAGAATTTCGCGGAAGCTGACCCCGGCCAGCTTTGATGCGGCCTCCTTCAGGATCGCCTTATTCTTGCGCTGCTCGGCCACGATCATGTCCAGCTTCGCCAATTGCGCCAGACCAATCGCCCCCTGAATCTCCATCATCCGGTAGTTGAAGCCAATAAACCGCCGCCCTTCGCCGCCGCGCCCGCCAGGATTGGCAACGTGGTCATGCCCGTGATCGTGGTACTCTGAGCAGCTGCGCCACAGCTCCTCGTTGTTGGTAATGACCATGCCGCCCTCGCCAGTGGTCATGGTCTTGACCGGATCAAAGGAAAAGGTGCCGCAATGCCCGAAGGTACCGAGATGCTGGCCATACAAGCGCGCTCCGGCTGCCTGGGCAGTGTCTTCCAAGACTGGGATGCCGTGCTTGTCGGCAATCGCATTGATTTCCTTGATCCGCGCCTGCGCCCCAAGCATGTGCACCGGGATGATGGCCTTGGTTTTCGGCGTGATCTTCTTCTCCAAGTCCGCCGGGTCCATGTTCAGGGTCTGATCCACCTCGGTAAAAACCGGGATAGCTCCGATGTCTAAGATGGCCTCCCAGGTGGCAACAAAGGTGAAGCCCTGGGTGATGACTTCATCGCCAATGCCCACGCCGAGGGCGGCCAAGCCTACCTTAAGCGCGGCGGTGCCGGAAGTCACGGCCTGCGCATGAGCCGCGCCAGTATATTGAGCAAACGCCTGCTCAAATTCGCGCACCTTGTACACGCCCTTGCGCTGCGGCCCAAATTCATAACGGAACAGCACGCCGGTGTCGAACACCTCCAGAGCCTGCCGCTTTTCCTCTTCGCCAAAGACCTCAAAACCAGGCATAATCGTTCCTCGTGTTGTCTTATTTCAATCTGAAACCGTCACAGTTGCCGCTTGAAACGCCTCTCGGCACGCTTTCCGCGCCTCATTGTTCACTTGCCATGCCTCATGTCACGCTTGCAACGTCACGCGGCACGCATGAAACGTCACATTTCACACTTAACATACCTCTCGGCACGCTTTCTGCGCCTCATTGTTCGCTTGCTGTGCCTTATGTCACGCTTGAAACATCACGGGGCGATCGTGACATGGCTCGTTGCACGCTTGAAACTCCGCGTTGCGCGCTTAACATGCCTCTCGGCACGCTTCCTGTACCCTATTGCACGCTTGCAACGCCTCATTGCAAGCGTCAAATGCCCCATTGTCAGCAGGCGGCAGGGCATTCTCAACCGAAAAGAATCCGCTTGAATCACTGAAAGCCGCCTTTAATGTTTCAGAAGCGAATGCTCATATATCGAGCCGTTTCCGCACCTTATTGTTTTCGTCGCAGAGGAGAATGGTCGGCTCGAACCCGGCCAACTCGTTCTCCTCATATTGGCCATAGGTGACAATAATCACCAGATCGCCGACATGTCCCTTGCGGGCCGCCGCCCCGTTCAGGCCGATCACCCCGGAGCCAGCCTTGCCCCGGATGGCGTAGGTTTCAAATCGTTCGCCGTTGTTGATATTATAGACGTAGATCTGCTCGAACTGGATGATACCAGCGGCCTTCAGCAAATCTTCGTCAATGGTCATACTGCCGTCGTAGTTCAGATCCGCCTGAGTGACTGTCACCCGGTGGATCTTGGATTTAAGCATTGTGCGCTGCATAAAATGATGGTGAAAATAGAAGTTCTCGCTGATGCAACGAGAGAAGATTGATCAGTTCAGCTATATCTTGACGAAATACGGAATGATCAGCAAGATGAATCCGACAAGCAGCATTAGGTAGATATTCGAGATGAAATATGGGAACACGCACAGCACCATTCCAATGCAAAGAGGAACAAATGCCTGCTGTTTTTTTCCATAAATAAAATATCCAGAACCGATGGCTCCAAACATTATTCCCCAGAAGAGCTGCGCCGGAGTGCCCATGTTATTTCCTTGAGGAATTAATCAGCTCGCAAACACTTGAGCAAAATCAACGATTATTCCTTCAGCTTCAACAATATCTTCGTGAAACAGCTTCTGCTCGTTGCTGCTGACAACAAAAATGCTTCTGCCATACGGCTCCACTGTCCAGACTGTTTTGATCCCGGCCTTGACCAGCACCTTTGCTTTCTCCAACAATTCTTGAATACTTTGGCTGGAGGAAATCACTTCAATTGCCAAGACAGGCAGTTCTTTCATCCGCAGAATGTCTTCAAAGAAGTTCGGCTTAATCTTCTCTTTCTTAAAAACAGAAATGTCAGGTGTTAGCCCGTTTTCTATGTCCAGCGTCAATTCCGGCAATGGCTGCAATGATTCGTCGCGAAGAAGCTGACGTATGATTTGTGCGCAGATATAACTGTGATTGAGCGAAGGCATTTCTTGTACCTGATTTTCTGCAACCGCCTGCGTATCCTCAAGCATGATTACCACCGTAGCTGTCAGAATAATGCACGGCCAGCCAAATTGTCAGCCTATCCGGGTCTGTCCAAGCGACTTTATGTTTCTCGTGGGCAGGGATATACAGGAAATCTCCTTTGTTCAGCGTCACCTGCCTGCCGTCTGCAAACAAAATAGTTCCAGCTCCTTCTAAAACAAGCAACCACTCGTTGTCCTCTTGATCGTACCAGCCGGATGCGGGCGACGTATGCCCTTTGGAAACAATGCGCTCAATGCGGATGTTTTTGTCACGCAGCAGTTCTGAAAAGACTTCCGAGTCTAACTCAGCGGGCAGGGAAGCGAAGATATTTGTCATTACGCTGCGATAATCATTTCAGTAAAATTTATTTTTGAAAATGGCTTCATCAGTTAACTGTATTGACTGAGCAGCTTCGCGCAATAATTGTTCAAACTCTCGCCATGCTGTAAAGCACGTACAGCCAGCTTTTGGTGCAAGTCTTGCCCCACCTTCAAGAAGAACTCACCGCTGAACTTCTTCGCCGCCGTCGCTTCAGGTAAGGGAAGGCGGTCTTCCTGATGGATGGCAATCCATTCATCAACAGCCTGACAAAGTTCCTGATAGACAGAAGTTTCGTCGTCGCCATGAACACCGCCGTGCATGAGGCCGGGACAGCGTCCAATGTAGCATTGATCGTCCTCGCTCCACTCAACAATTTTCAAATACCTGTCCGCCAACTTTTTCATTTATTTTTCCACCTCTGCTGTCACCCTTTCCACATCTTTTTCCTGATAGGGCTTGGCATCATCGCCGCTCTTTCCTGACAAAGTGAGTTTGATGCCCTGCGGATGAATGAAGTTTCTGTGGCTACCCTTGCCGCCACGGTCAACGAATCCATGCCGTTGTAGTTCTTCAATCAGCTCTCTGATCTTCTTTGGCATGTTTCAGACCAGTACTTTGCCATTGTCAATCAGCCGCACCTTGCCGCCGATCTTCACCGCCAAGGCCAGCACTGTTTCCTCGTCAATCTCGGCGACTTCCTGCAAGGTATCTTGATGAACAAAGCTGATGTAATCCACCGTTGTTTCCGGGAAGGAATGGATGAAGTCCCGAAGCGCGGCAGTCAGCCGCTCCGCGCTGCGCTCGCCTTCGGCAGCCATTTTGCGGGCCAAGACGATGGCGCGGGAGAGACTGAGCGCGGCTTCCCGCTGCTGCGGCGCAAGATAGGTGTTGCGCGAACTCATCGCCAGACCGTCTGCCTCGCGGACTATCGGATGCGCAACTATCTCCACGCCCAGATTGAGATCGGCAGTCATCCGGCGGATGACTGCGAGCTGCTGCCAGTCCTTCTCGCCGAATATGGCCAGATCAGGTCGGACAATGCTGAAGAGCTTGCAGACCACCGTGGCCACCCCGGCGAAATGACCGGGACGGGACGCGCCGCAAAGCTGGCCGGTCAGCTCCGTGCCCACCATCACCGTGGTGTTGAAACCAGCGGGATACATGCCCACCGCTTCTGGGGCAAAGAGCACAGCCACGCCCGCTGCTTCGGCCATTGCGCAGTCTCGCTCGAAGTTCCTCGGATAAGCGGCTAAATCCTCCTGCGGGCCAAACTGGGTCGGATTAACAAAAAGACTCACCGCGACCTGATCGGCAAGCTGCCCAGCCCTACGCATCAGGCTGAGATGTCCTTCATGGAAAAAGCCCATCGTCGGTACCAAGCCGATACGTTGTCCCGATTTGGCCTGCTCCTTGGCCCACGCGGTCATTTCAGCGGGATGACGGATGATCCGCATATCACACCCTATTTTAGAGATCATTTGCGCAACTGGTGCGTCTCCACTAAAAACACCGCAAGGGTTGACGCTGCGCCCACTGCAAGTTTGGCGTGGCGTGATGTCAAACCGCCAGCAGTGCCAATTCTGCCATGCCCAGTACCATACTGATTGCGAAGCTCTGCAATCCCTTGAGTTATCGTGGCAAGATTGCTCAGAAGGCGTTTTATGGTGTCACTTGCTTTTGCTGCATCTGGAATATCGTTCGGTGTAAGCTGAAGCTCCTTGCTGGTGAGCTTTGCTAACTGAGGAAGGTCAGCGTTGTTTGGAAACTCAACAGACCTTGCCTGGAGAATGGTTTTACAACAGGTTTCTATAAGTTCCTTCGCCGTGCCGATAGCCAGCTCTGGATCGTTGACAACAGAGGACTCCATTCGCGTAATCTGCCGTGCAACATAGCTCGTATCAATTATTCCGTTCAGTACCTGCTTTACTGCTGCAATTCCGGGAACACCAATAACACCAACGGCTCGGCCAGTAAACACAGGCTTTCCAGACATTCGTGTTTTCACGACAAGCTGGTATCCATCATGTTGCAAGCAACTGTTGTAGAGCTGGCACAGTTTTTCTGCCTCTGTAACGTCCGGCCTGACCACAGGATGTATAGTCTCGCAGAGAAACCGCAGAAACAGTTCGTCATCACAACCCATCAAATTAAAGCGACTATCAGAGAATATCCAGTCGTCATCCCAATCAGTTGGATTGTTTATGCGATGCTGCCAGATATCGCCGGAAGCGTCTTTAAAACGCGAATCGAATGAAGGCAGCGAGCTGAGATCAAATAAACGGGCAAGAAATTCTTGCTCTTCCAATCGGCCAGCCCAGTTGATTTGCTCGACAATGATAGCGTCTGCTATATCTCGGCGTGTTATTTGTGTGATCTTCATCACATAACGATTACTTCAGCAGCCGATTCAGGCTGGCTTGGACAAGCTCCTGTTCAGGAAAACTGCGGCCTGCGCCTTCTTTCTTCTCCTTGCCCATTTCAGTCAAGCCCATGTATTGCTGATACATCTGCACGGCTTTGTCCTTGCTGCCCATCGCTTCATAAACCCGGCCTAAGCTGTCCAAGGCCATCGGCTCAAAGCCCTTGAAGCCTTTAAGCTGCTGATACGCCGCCTCTGCCTTGTCGAATTGCTTCTCCTGCTCATAGAGACCACCAAGATTGGCCAACAACAGGGGCTTAAGTGGGCTTTTCGCGGAAATCTTCGCCTCGATAGCAGTCAGTTTGGCAATTGCCTCTTTGGTCTTGCCTGCCTCTTGATCAAGATGGGCCAGGGCAATCTGGCTCCAGGTGCCAGCCGAAGCAGAACCGTAGTCTTCTGCTACCTTTTGCAGAGCGGCGGTCTTCTTCTGGACATCTTCAAGGGCAATCGCCTGATCATAGGCTACGGCAGATTTGTTTGCGTAATAATTACGATATGAGTTGTACAGAGAAGCGGCTGTAACAACTATCGCTACCGCGATGATTACCCGCCAAATCGTCTGCTGGTTCTTCTGTAAAAAGGTGATAACTTCAGGAGGCAGATGCAACTGGTCAAGCACGCCGATCTTGGGCTGATCTTCCAGTCTTACATGAAAAACGTTCTGGGGTTTATTGGCCATGCTTCTCTCTCAAACGGTAGATAGGGTTCTGGTGCTGCCGGGCAGCAGCCTCAAACTCCTGCTTGCAGGAATGAACGGATTATTATACCGTGCAGCCTGAAAAAGACATTAATCTTTTACAGTCTAGCCCCTCATTTTGCCGCTTATGCCCAGCAATCAGCATATCTTCAGCGTGGCCGAACTGGCTACCGCTATCCGCAGCGTCCTGGAGGGCTGCTTTGCCTTGGTCAGCGTGAGCGGAGAGATTTCCAATCTCCGTCAGCCTGCTTCGGCCCATCTCTACTTTACCCTTAAGGACAAGGATGCCCAGCTCAAGGCAGTGCTGTTCCGAATGCAGCGGCGGTATTTGGAACGGCAGCCTAAAGATGGCGATAGGGTGATCTGCCGGGGCAGGTTGTCGGTCTATGAGCAGCGCGGTGACTACCAGTTGATTGTCGAGAGCCTGGAGTTTCAGGGTGCTGGTAGCTTACATCTTGCCTTTGCGCAGCTGAAACACAGACTATCTGAAGAAGGGCTGTTTGCTGAGGAGAACAAGAAGCCGCTGCCGTCCTTGCCTGGCCACATTACCTTGGTGACTTCGCCAAGCGGAGCAGCAGCGCATGATTTCATCCGTGTGGCCCTCGACCGCTGCCCGCAGACGCGAATCAGCATCTATCCAGCCGCAGTGCAAGGCGAGAAAGCCGCAGGAGAACTGCGGGCAGCGATTGCGGAGATCAACCAGCAGGCAGAGCGTGGTCGGTTAGACACCGAAATCATCGTGTTGTGTCGAGGCGGCGGCTCGTTTGAGGACTTGGCCGCCTTTAATGACGAGCAATTGGCGAGGGAAATCCGACGATCAACCATTCCCGTGGTCAGTGCCGTGGGACATGAGATTGATTTTACCATTGCGGATTTCGCTGCTGACCTTCGCGCACCCACACCGAGCGCGGCAGCAGAGATGCTCCTGCCTGATAACGCTGCGCTAGCCGCGCGAACAGCAGAATTAGCCCGCAGACTACACAGAGCCATGAATGCCCTGCTGGCGGAACAACAGACTTGCCTAGCGCAGCTGGCGCAGCGGCTTCATCAGTACAGTCCAGGGCAACGATTAGAGTTGTATCAGCAAAAAACAGGAGAATTGCAGCGGCGGTTAGTACAGGCCATCAAGAGGTTGATCAGCGCAAAAGAGCAGGAGTTGGCGCAAGCAGCAGGGCTGCTGGATGTAGTCAGTCCACTGGCTACGTTAGGGCGTGGGTATGCGGTGGCCAGGAAGAAGAAGGGAGCGCAACCCATCATTACCGCAGGCGAACAGGTACAGCCTGGGGAAGAAATTGAGGTGCTCCTCTGGCAAGGGCGGTTGAGCTGTGTCATCGAGGCTGTTGAGTTATAGCCTCTGAATAGCGCATCACACTCATCGCCTTTCACTCAGCCGCTATTCTCCAGGAAAACATCGAGGGTGCTTTTTATAAAACCATTCTCTATGTCGTACCAAGAGCAAGCACTATGTCGTAGTACGAGCAAGCACTATGTTTTTTTCCGACATAGTACTTGGTCTTGGTACGGCATAGCACTTGGTTTTCCGATGAGCAAGCACTATGTTTTTTGCCGACATCGCTCTATGTTTTTTTCGGAGCACGGAATGCTGTCCTCTGCGCCCTGTTGGACAATCAGCATGGCAGCAATAATTAGCCCAACACCTGGCAGCACCTGGGCAGGCGGCAGCGATTGCCCATAGCCCCATTCAATCAGCATGATACAGGGCGGATACAGATAGCTGTAGGCCATGACCCGGGTTGGGCCAAGGCGCAGGGTGCAGAGTTGACTAAGGAAAAAGGTGATCATGGTGGAGAAGACCGCGAGATACACAATGCCTAGCCAGACTTGCAGCGGCACCTCGCGCCAAGGCACTACTGTAAGCTGTTGCCCAGAGAAAAGCAGCAGCCAAGCACAGCCTGTGACAAGGATCCAGAAGGTCATGACCGACATGGCTTCCTCGTGATGGAAGAGCTTGATCAAGGGCGTATAAAAAGCCATCAAGAGGCAGCTGAAGAAGAAAATCAGATCGCCAGAATGGAGATCAAAGGCCAGTAACTGCGCCCAGCTACCGTGAAACAGTACCCAGATCGCCCCAAGCGTCGCAGGGAGCAGGGCCAGTAGCCGATATCTGCCCAGCCGCTCGCGCAAGAGAACTGCGCTGTAGAGACTGGACAGTCCTGGTACCAAGGTGTAGATCACCCCAGTGTTGAGGGCCGTGGTGCTTTGCAGGGAGAGAAACATCAGCCAGAAAAAGCCAGTAAGGGTAAAGCTTATGCAGGCATAGCCAAAGAACTGTTTCCGGTTTGGCAGATGCAGGCCGTATTTCCAGGCAATAAAGGGGAGAAAAAGCAAGGCAGCTAAGGCAAAGCGCAGCAGGGTGAGCACGGCTGGATCCATGCCGTCAGCAATGGCCTTGCCTACGGTAAAGGAGGTTGAGACCAAGGCCGTGGTCAGCAGCATCAAGGCGTGGGTCTGCCAAAGTCTGCTCATGTTTGCCAGAGGCGCAACGCCTGCTGATACACCTGTGATTTGGGCAAATCTAAGGTTTCAGCAATCTGCCGCGCCGCATCTTTCAGGGAACTACCTTGATCACGGTGCCAAAGAATCAGCGCATCCAGGTTTTCAGGCCGCTCTTCCTGTTGCTTTTCCTCTGCACCGCTGATAATCAGCACTAATTCCCCGAGCACCTTACCCCGCATCCGTTCCAGCAGCTCAGAAAGCAACCCTGAAAGATGTTCCTCATGCAGCTTGGTCAATTCACGGAAAATCTGGGCCGGGCGGTCGCTTAAAATATCCAAGCAATCCTGCAAGGCCGCTTCGATTCGGTGCGGGGCTTCGTAAAAGATCAGCGCACAAGATAAGGGTTTGAGCGCGGTGAGCTGTTTGCGGCGTTCGCTTTTTTTGGCAGGGAGAAAACCGCCAAAGTAAAAGCTGGCATCCGCCAAACCTGCCACAGAAAGGGCAGTGGCCAAGGCAGACGGCCCAGGCACAGGCAGCACTACAATCCCAGCAGCCCGCGCTGCCCGCACAAGCACTGCGCCTGGATCAGAGAGGCCAGGCGTACCAGCATCGGAAACCAGAGCCACGTTGCTGCCAGCCAGTAACTGCTTGATGAGCCAGCCAGCTTTCTGCTGCTCATTGTCGCGGTGGCAGCTGATCAGTTTGGCATTGATGTTCAGGTGCGAGAGCAGCTTGCGCGTGTGTCTGGTGTCTTCGCAAGCAATGATATCAGCCGCAGCCAGCACCTCCCGCATCCGCAGACTGATGTCGCCGAGATTGCCAATGGGTGTGGCAACAATATGCAGGGTGCCGGGTTTCAGGTCAAGGGGTGTCATACACGCACTGTACGGGCAGCAGGCTCTGGTGTCAACAGCAGAACCGAGTTGGTGAAGAGTACTTTGGTGGGAGGAGGCTATGAATTCGTCTTTTTAGTTGCTTTTCATGAAAGAACAGTTTATAGCAACTCTATGGAGAAGTAGGCCGGATAACATAGGATATGAGGAGAGCGCAATGAGTGATGCAATACAGTCTATCACCGCAGAGGTTGCTGGCGGTATCGCGATCTACGCAATGCTTTCAGCGAATGCTTATAAGGAACAGCCAGGGCGGATTCGGTTTGATGTTGGTAAACTGGGATGGGTGCGGGTTGACTTAGATGGAGAGCGGACAGACGAGCCGACAAAGGAGCATAAGCTCTCTGGGCTGGCTTACGATATCTATGAACAAGTGGGAACCAATAAAGTTGTCTTTGCTTTTCGAGGTACAGATAACGTAATGGACTTTCCCTTGGCAAACTTCTCAGTGCCACCGTTCAATTTCCAATATCGGCAGGCGAGAAAAGTGGTAGGAAGGTATTTAAGCCAGAACAGCCAGAAAAATGTTATCGTTACTGGGCATTCATTAGGCGGAGGCTTGGCCTTAAGCGTTTCTGTCCATCATGGGGTTAAAGCCTTCACCTTTGATCCTTCACCGCGCATTTTTGACGGGCTTGGAGATATGCACGAGCCAGCAGAGCGAGTAGTTATTTATCAGGAAGGCGAAATACTCGAACTGTTCAGGAAACATTGGAAAAAGCTTTCTGATGTGGTTGAAAAAAAGAATATCTACAAGTGTAATTACCACGATGTGTTTGCAGATGAACTCAAACACAGCAAAGATGTGATAACAAAACACAGAAGTGACCTCCTGGCCAAAGGACTACTGATACACGGAGCCACAAAGAATCCCGCGTTGGCTGTGCTGTTGTAAACATAGCACCCGCTACAGGCCGAAGAAAACCTCCTGTAGCAATGAAAAAAGCCTGTGCAGCGGAGCAAAATCGTTCTGCAAGGGGAGAAAATGACCGTGCAGCAGGAGGAAGTCGTGCTGTAGCGGGAAGAACTTGTTCTGCACCGGCAGAAATGAGCCTGTAGCAGGAGGAAATGGCTCTGCAGCAGGAAAAAACCATTCTGCGGCGGGAGAAACTGATGCTACAGCACTGCTGCGTCGTTTCTGCCGCCTGCGCTCCCTTGTCTTCCGGGAACTCCCTTTCCCTAAACCGCAACAGGAGACTGCCATGCCTGCCCCGTATCAATCCATCGAAGATCGCTTGAGTCTCTATAAAACCAGCTTGGTCAATGCCAGCGAGGTGCCTGACTTGCAAAGTCGGCTGGCTCCGTATGGCTACACGCCGCTCAAGCTCGGCCAGATGCTCACCTTTCGCCAGGACGTGTTCGATCTTTATGTTGCCCAGAAGAGTGAGTACAGCGAGCAGCTCGCAGCAACCCAAGCCTTTGAGCAGGCTTGGGACGCGGCGCATACGGCTTACATACGCTTGGTTAAGCTGGGCCGCATCCTGTTCAAGGATGATTATGCGGTGTTTGTCAAACTTGGTCTCAACGAGGAGCGCAAACGCTCCTTTTCTGGCTGGTTGACTCAGGCCCGCCAGTTTTTCAGCAACCTTTTAGCGGATCCTGCTGCCGTCGCAAAGTTTGGCCTCTACAACACCCCGTCTAGCACAATCAACGAAGCCTTAGCTCTCGTTACCACTACAGAAGATCTCCATATCGCTAAGGCAAAAGAAAGCGGCGAAGCCCAGCAAGCCACGCTCAATCGTGATGGCGAGCTGGATATGCTCGACAAAGGCATGTCCGAATTCTATGCTATAGCCCGGCTGGCTTGCGAAGATGCTCCGCAGCTGTTAGAAATGCTGGGGATTGTGGTTGGCGAGTAACGCGGAGATATACAACCCCGAATCTGGGTTCGGGGTTGTTGGTTGCACTGCTTATCCCTACATCACCCCAAGATACCACCGCCACATAGCCAGAATTCCATCCTGAAAATAAAGCCACGACATGGCCGCTAACGAGAGGAAGGGGCCAAAAGGGATGCGGGTCTGGCTATCTTTCTTCTGCATAAGCAGCGACAGCCCGCCGATCACCGAGCCGGTCAACGAACTGGCAAACACCACGTAGAGCAGGCTCTGCCAACCAAGAAACGCCCCAATCATGGCCAGCAGCTTGATATCACCGCCGCCCATGCCCTCCTTGCCCGTCACCAGGGCATAGCCCATGGCCACGCCGTAGAGTATCCCGCCGCCAATCAGGATGCCCAGCCCAGCTTGCTGCCAGGTCACCAAGGGGTTGAAGAAGGAGCCGAGAAAGCCGAGCACAATTCCTGGCAAGCTGATCACATCCGGGATGATTTGATGATGCAGATCAATGAAGGTGATTGCCAGCAGTGCCGCAACAAAGAGGAAATAGAGGACAAAGGTAAAGGACGGGCCAAAGTGCCGGTAGAGCGCACCAGAAAGCACGGCCATACACAGCTCGACTACAGGATATTGGAGCGAGATTTCCGCCTTGCAGGTGCGGCACTTACCCCGCAGAGCCAGCCAGCTGAAGATCGGGATGTTGTCGAACCAGCGCAGTTTGGTGTTGCATTGCAGACAATGCGAGGCCGGGAAGATCAGAGATTGCTTTTCATCCGGCAGGCGGAAGATGACCACGTTAAGGAACGAGCCAACCAAGGCCCCGAAGATGAAACTGTAGATGAAATAGATCGTGTCCATCGCCCGCCTCCATGCAGCAGAGTGTTTTTGTTGAACCAAAAGCCTGTGCCGGGTATTATACCTGACTGATGGGCAAATGACCGCCCGATTTTGCCTCTCTTTCTTTTTCTGCCTTAGAAAAGGCAGATGCCGCCCTCTGGGGCGGGCATTACTATGCCCTACAGCGACTTTGATCTGAAAACCGTCAAGCAGAAACTCGGTGTGCACGTGCTTGAACAGGAGGGATTATTTGCTTCTGTTCCCTGCGCTGCGGTGCGTCCGGCCTTTCAAGAGATTCTGCATGAAAATATCCCGCTTGCCCGCGCTATCAACACCGAGAAGGCTCGTTCTGAGCTGATTATTGCCAATGTGCTGGTTGAAGTACGGAAAATCCTCAAGCACAGTATCAGTTTGTTTTCCGGCATCGAGTTTAATGTTGATAAAGAGAAGGGCTTAAACGGATTTTGCGATTTTATCATCAGTGCCTCAACAGAGCAACTCCTCTTAAACAGCCCAATCATTACTGTTGTTGAAGCTAAGAACGAAAACATCATCGGTGGACTTGGGCAGTGCATTGCTGAGATGTTTGCCGCCAAGCTTTTCAACCAAGCAGAGAATAATCAACATGCTGGCAAGGTTTACGGGGCTGTCACCACAGGCACTGCCTGGAGGTTTTTAAAAATGGAAACAGGCCAGGCTTGGCATTTCTTGCAGAAGGGTGAAGGCAAGGTGCTTATCGACTTGGATGAATACTTGATTGAGAATCCAGGCAAGATCATCGGCATTTTGCTTGACATGGCGACACGAAATGCCTGACTGTATTGAAATAAAGATGCCCCCCTTCCAGCAGCAAAGCCGCATCATCGCGAACGAGCAGCTCGCTGCCGATGTCTTCCGGCTCACCGTGCACACGCGCCAGATTGCGGCAGCTGCCGTACCCGGCCAATTTGTCATGGTCCGCGCTACAGAGAGCCTTGACCCGCTGTTGCGACGGCCTTTCTCTATTCACAGCCGTCATGCCGATGGCACGCTCAGTCTGCTCTTCAAGGTTGTGGGCAAGGGCACAGCCCTGCTGGCTAAGGCCAAGGTTGGCGATCTGCTTGACCTGCTTGGCCCACTGGGCAACGGCTTTAACCTTGTCAGCAACCAGCCGGTTTGCCTGATTGGTGGTGGCATGGGCATTGCGCCACTGCTCTTTCTCTCTCAGGAACTGCGCTGCCCGCAGCATCTTCTTCTCGGCGCGCGCAATCAAGCCGAGTTGGCCCCGTTAGCCGAGGCTTTTGCTGCTGTCAACGGCACCATGCAGCTGGCAACGGACGACGGCAGCCTTGGGCATCATGGTTTTGTCCCTGAGCTGCTCGATACTGTCCTGCCGCAGGTCAGTCAGGTCTGCACCTGCGGCCCCTGGGCGATGATGCGCAGCGTTGTGAGCAAATGCCAAGCCGCCAACGTGCCTTGTCAGGTGTCCATAGAGACGCACATGGCCTGCGGCATCGGGGCATGCTTGGGTTGCACGGTGCCGAGCGCAAGTGGGCCGTATGTTCATGTCTGCAAGGATGGGCCGGTCTTCAACGCAGAGGAGCTGCAATGGCAACGATGAATACCTTCCAGCCTGACCTGCGGGTGCAACTGGGTTCCTTGCAGCTGCGCAACCCGGTGCTGACTGCCTCTGGTACGTTTGGCTATGCTGAGGAGTTCAGCAGCTTCGTCAACCTCAATATGCTTGGCGGCATCATCGTCAAGGGCATCTCTTTGGAGCCGCGCGCAGGCAACCCGCCGCCTCGGATTGTCGAAACAGCCTGTGGGATGCTGAATGCTATTGGTCTGGAGAACGTAGGCGTGGCACGTTTCATCAGCGAGAAGATGCCGTACTTGCGCACGCTCACTGCGCCACTGATCGTCAATATCCTGGGTGACTCTGTAGAAGAGTATGGCGAACTGGCCCGCAGATTGGACGAGGTGCCAGGCATCAGTGCGCTGGAGCTGAACATCTCTTGTCCTAATGTGAAAAAAGGTGGGGTTGCCTTTGGTTCCTCCCCGGAGCTGGCCTTTGCCGTCACAGCGGCGACACGCAAGGCCACCAAGTTGCCGCTGATCGTCAAGCTCTCGCCTAACGTCACCGATATTACCGTCATGGCCAAGGCAGTCGAGGAGGCTGGCGCGGATGCAGTCTCTTTGATCAATACCCTGATTGGCATGGCCATTGACGCAGAACGTCGGAGGCCCCGCTTGGCCAACCTGATCGGCGGACTATCTGGCCCTGCTATCAAGCCCATTGCCCTGCGCATGGTCTGGCAGACTGCCCGCGCAGTCTCGATTCCCGTGATCGGTATTGGCGGTATCGGCACTGCCGAGGATGCGGTGGAATTCCTCCTCGCAGGCGCAAGTGCCGTGCAGGTGGGCACAGCTCATTTTTACGATCCTTCTGCCGCAGAACACATCATCGCAGGACTGGAGGAGTACCTACGACGGCAGGGCGAGGAGCGCGTGACCGACATCATCGGCGCGCTGGACACAGGAGGTAGCTGATGGAATTAGGTAAGATTTGCGTCTCTCTCACCGGCCCGGATGTGGCGACAATTCATGAGCAGGCGCAACAGGTGCTCGAACAGGCGGATGTGCTGGAGATTCGCCTCGACAGCATGGTTGTGCCAGAAGTGGCCAAGTGCTGCTTCATGCTGCGGAAGCCGCTCCTCTTCACCAACCGTCCGGTGTGGGAAGGGGGGAGATTTGCTGGGAACGAGGAAGAGCGGATCGCGCCGCTCCTGAAGGCAGTGCAGCTCGGGGCCGCCTATATCGACCTTGAGCTGCGGGCTGCGTTGGAGTGCCGCCATCGTCTGCTTGAGGTTATCCACAACGGGCCAACCCGGTTGATCATTTCCTGGCATGATTTTAAAGAAACTCCTGCACCGCTGGAGTTAAGCGAAATTCTCCGTCAAATGATTGCCAGCGGTGCGCATATTGGCAAGATTGTCACGATGGCGAATAACCCCAACGATGTACTGCACGTGCTTGCCCTCCAAGAACAGGCGCGGGCCGCCGGATTCTGTTTGAGCTGCTTCTGCATGGGTGAGAAAGGTCGGATTAGTCGATTGGCTGCACTTTATCTCGGCAGCTACATGACCTATGCCTGCTCGAGTGAGTCGCAGGCTGCTGCCCCTGGCCAGATCTCCGTCTGTCGCCTGCGAGGGCTAATTAGCCTGCTTGCTCCGACCGGAGCGTATTGCGCTTGCTGAGGGATAGGGGAAGGTGCTCTGTTGGTGCAAATAAAGAAGAAGTAAAAACAAGTCGGTGCGCAACTGTGGTGCGGAATGCAGTGTAAAGGCCATTTAAAACGACGAACAAAGCATGACATAGAAACGTATTACCCATGTTGCGTAAATTGATTTTGGGGCATTTTGTGCATCCTGTATTTGACAGCGGGCAAGCTCATTTGTGCTTTCGAGTTATCCTGATGAATTTACTGAATGATCCGAGAAAGAGCTTGCTGAAAGCCGCACGATCTGGTTAGCTTTAAAAGCGATAGGTAGTTCCACAGACCACTCTGCTACATGGACAGAAGCACGTTTCCTGCCGCCGCTAAAAGAGTGTGTAAAGGTGGGGAATGCGGTGGGGAGCAAAAAAGATGCTGGGTGTATAAAAGTACAGCTTCGCCTTGTTCTTTCTGCCTTTTTTCGATAGCAAGGCGGGTGATGAGTATCGGCTTACCCAGCCGTCCATTTGCCTCCTCATTCCTTTACCTGTCACCCTGTTTCCAATATCGTCAATCTTCCCTAATCTCTCAGCATTCTCTTCCAACTCAGTAAACAGGTGAACCGCTGTGACCCTTGTTGATGGTAAGACTGAGCTGTACGGCATCATCGGCAACCCGGTACGTCATTCCCTCAGCCCGGTTATGCAGAACGCTGCTTTCGCGGTCATGGGAATGAATAAGCTCTATGTGCCTATGGAGGCCCCTGATCTGCGCAATGCAATGATCGGCCTTCGCGCGCTCGGTTTCAAAGGAGTGAGCGTGACCGTACCGCACAAAGAGAACGTACTGGCCTTTCTCGATGAAATTGATCCGCTTGCAGAGAAGATGGGCGCAGTCAACACCCTGCTGCTTCGACAAGACAGCGTGGGTCAGACTATCGTCTGTGGCTTCAACACTGACTGGCTTGGTGCGAATGCAGCGTTAGCCGCAGAGCATCTTGATCTCCAGAAAAGCCGGGTGCTCATCGCTGGGGCAGGCGGTTCAGCTAAGGCAGTTGCCTTTGGCCTAGTACAAGCCGGAGCTGAAGTGGTGATCACCAACCGGACAACAGCAAATGGTGAGGCTTTGGCTTCCTGGCTTAACTGCGAGTTCATCCCTTTGGCTGATCTTGCGTGGCTGAATGCCGATGTGCTGATTAACACGACCTCAGTGGGCATGGAGCCTGACGCAGACGGGATAATCATTCCGCCGACCATGCTGTCGAAGTTTACCGTGGTGATGGATATTGTCTATGCCCCGCTCAATACCCGTTTGCTGCGCGAAGCCAAGGCCGCAGGTTGCCGCACCATTGACGGCCTGGCTATGCTCGTGTACCAAGGAGTCGAGCAGTTCAAAATCTGGACAGGCAAGACAGCACCAGAGCTGGTCATGCGCTCTGCTTTGGAAGAAGAGCTGCGCCGAAGAGCTGGCTGCTCCTCTGCGGGTAACTGCGGCGGTACAGATCCCAGTGCCTGTCGCAAGAAGCTGTAAAGGAGCAGACTGATTCCTATCAGTCTATCAGCGCATCGAGCATACTTCTTGGAGACATACGCTCGATGTTTTGCCATGACATGAGCGAGCAGTTCAGACGGCTTCCTCTGTCTCAAAGGAAATAGCATCTTGGCTAAATTCTGTACCGATAGTAATTGGATCTTCTGCCTGATAGAGGAGAGCAGTTTGGAGGAACTGGAGGCTATCATGCGGCATGGAAACAAATTGAATCGCCAGACCATCTTCGGTGCAGCGCACTGTAGAACCTTTGGCCTGGAACTTAATGGATGCGCCAGACGGCAAACGATGTTCCGCTTCCAAGATGCAGAGATCTCGCGGCTGCTGCGTAAAGCGACCCTTGATGTACATCCCACCTAAACTGAGGTTGCTGACGAGCTGCTGATCATATTGCTGTGCTCCGAAATCCAGCCGCACCGTGTGATTGGAGTTCACCCGCGTAAACCGACGAATACCTGTGTCTGTCATCTCTGCCACCTTGCCGAAAAGAGTTGTGAAGTACCACTGCCGTTGATTAAAGTATATCTTGTCCTTTGCTCGAATAACAAGGTAACGTAAATATCTTTTCCTGTTAAGGCCTTTGTGCGGCAAAAAACGGAACGGTTAGAGCAGACTTCAACAACTTGCCTTGCAGTGGCATGAGAGGACTCAGCCTTGACGCTGCTGGCTTGAAAAAAGCATTCCCGTGCTCGGAAAAAAGCCTCGAGCGATCTCATCAGAATCCCTCGCTCGACCTCGTACCAAGGCCTCGAGCGACCTCGGAAAAAGGGTCGAGCGAGGGCGTACTACGACATCGAGCGAGGCTTTGGTACGGCATCGAGCGAGGGATTCTGATGAGATCGCTCGAGGCTTTTCCAGGAGCAGCGGCTGAGTGTTCAGGACACTTGCGCCAGTAAGCACTCTGAGCAGAGTCGAAGAGTGCGATGCCAGAGCGACTTACCTAGCTCTGTCGGAGCGAACTCCCACAGAGCTAGGTTCATTTTTCATTTTAATAAGCATCTCTCACTCCCACCAATAGACTATGATCGAACTTCCCCCTCTTCATGATGCTCTTGACGCAGTTGTCCGGGTGCCTGGCTCGAAAAGCCTGACCCAGCGTGCCTTAATTGCCGCAGCGTTAGCTGAAGGTGAATCCACGTTGTTTGGCCCGCTTGCCAGCGAAGACACGCACTATACGATTACTGCCCTGCGCCAGATGGGCATTCAAGTGGATGATAGCAACCCATCTGCCTGGACTGTGCAAGGTTGTGCCGGCTGGATTCAAACCCCAGAGCAAGATATCTTCCTCGGTAATAACGGCACAGCGACGCGCTTTCTTACTTCTGTAGCTGCCCTTGGCCACGGGCGTTTCTGGATTACCGGCGGCGAAAGAATGATGCAGCGGCCAATTGAGCCGCTCATGGCTGCTCTCCAAGGCTGGAAGGTACAGATTAGTAGCGTAGAAGGTACAGGCTGTCCGCCCTTACTGATTGAGGCGGACGGGCTATATGGAGGCGAAACCGTGCTCCCCGAAGGTAAGTCCAGTCAGTATTTATCTTCACTCCTCCTTGTTGCCCCCTATGCTGACCGACCAGCCGAGTTGATCGTCAAGGGTGAAGTGCTTTCACGGCCTTATGTGGAGATGACTCTAGCAGTAATGGCTGACTTTGGTATTCGGGTTGAAACCGCACGCTCGCTGGTTCGCTTTCGTATTCCCAAAGGGAAGTATCAGGGAATCCGTTATGAAGTAGAAGGCGATGCCTCAGGAGCCTCTTACTTTTGGGCCGCAGCTGCCGTTACTGGCGGGCGGGTTACAGTTGCTAATGTACCGCCCTGCTCATTACAAGGCGACACTGGCTTAGTGCCCTTGCTGGCCCGTATGGGATGTGAAGTGAGCATGGAACAGAACGGCATCCGCGTGCAAGGGCCAGAGTGTTTGCAGGGCATTGAAGCAGATATGGGTGATATGCCAGATGTTGCTCCCACCCTAGCAGTGGTAGCTGCCTTTGCCCAAGGAACTACAGTGATCAACAACATCGCCCATCTCCGCATTAAAGAGTGTGATCGTTTGGCTGTAATGGTCAGTGAATTGCGCAAACTAGGTGTAGAGGTAGAAGAGGAGCCAGGCCGGATGCGCATTCATGGCCAAGGTGGCAAAGGCCTGCACGGAGCCAAGATCGCTACCCATGAGGATCATCGCATTGCCATGTGCTTTGCTGTGGCAGGGCTGAAGGTGGCGGGCGTGCAAATTAGCGGTGAAGCGTGTGTGAGTAAGTCGTTCCCGGATTTCTGGGAGCGGTGGCAGGCCATGCGGGGACAACTCCAAACAGCGTGTGTCTGAAAGACAAACTCGCTGCGGCCAGATACAAGCTAGGCGTTGCTCTAGCCATCATCACGGACTGGCTGTTAATCGCGAGCGGGCTGCTCCTCATCTTAATTGCCCTATTCAGAATAGACGTGCTCCTGGCAAAGTATTTCCTGCTCTGCTGCGGGGCACTGTTCAGTGTCTTTGGCTGTTGGTTCCGGCAGAGACGACTGCGCAGGTAGTGGTAAAGCGGAATGTTACTCTGTGGGCAGGGGCACTTTCAAGGTAGAATGCAGCTCATTCTGCGAGAAGCGCTTGAGTAGGAGCTGAATGAGATAGAAGCCGAAGTGTGGGTTCTGATAGTAGAGTTGCCGGATGTGCTTGTCCGTCATGGAGAGCAGCTCCACATCTGTCTTGCAGCGAAGCGTAGCCCGCCGCACTTGCTCACTCGCAAACACCCCCATCTCACCAAAGATCTCACCAGGCCGGATCGCCGCATCCAGCTCGTCTACAGAGAGATGGCCAGATTTGAGCAGGTAAATCTTTTCTGCCCGATCACCTTTGTGGAACACAATGTCGCCTTCCTTGAAGAGTTCTTTGGTCATGTGGGGAATCATGAACTCAAAAGACATGTCACCCTCTGATGCCTTACGTACCTGCTTGATCAAACGAAGCATCTGCACCAAGCGGAGGCAATTCATCGGCAGCAGGGCAACGTGCAGGATGAAAATCGGCAGAATATGGGCGTGAGAGGTATAAACGATAAAGACGATATTGCTGATGATACCAATAATCCGCAGCGGAATCATGTTCTTCATATAGAATGTCGAGAACATCAGCGACACGGCCAAGTAGCCAAGAAGATCAACCCAATTAACATTCATGATAGAGGCAGCCTTGAGCTTAGAAGTATGAGAGAAAACCTCACATTATGCGCCTTGAATCCATATTAATGGGCTTGCCCAGCGATTACAACCAGAATATTGCTTAACTAACTCTCATGAACCAGATCAATGCCCTAGCCCTGTTTTCCGGCGGCTTAGACTCCATTCTCGCCTGCCGGGTGGTTGCGGCGCAAGGTATTCGCGTGCAGGCCGTGAAATTTGTTACACCCTTTTTCGGCCATAACCTGCTGGCTGACCAGGAGAGTTTCCGGCAAGAAACCCGGCGTAAATATGGTATTGAGGCTGAGTTGCTTGATTTGAGCGAGGGCTATATTGAGCTATTACGTCAACCAGCACATGGCTTTGGCAAGAACTTCAATCCCTGCATTGATTGCAAGATTCTTATGCTGCGTCGTGCCCGCGAGTTGATGGTCGAGCGCGGGGCTTCCTTCCTGATTACCGGGGAAGTACGCGGCCAACGGCCTATGTCGCAGCACCTTGACACCCTGCATCTGATTGAAAAAGAGGCGGGCTGTCAGAATATTCTCCTCCGCCCTTTGTCCGCTCGCTTGCTGCCTCCTACTCTGGCTGAACAACAGGGCTTGGTGCAGCGAGAGCAGCTGTACGGCTTTGCTGGCCGAGGCCGTAAAGGACAACTTGCTCTTGCCAGGGAGCTGGGGATTAGCGATTTTCCTGCGCCTGCTGGTGGCTGCGTGCTTACAGATCCCATCTTGGCTGCCCGGATTCAACGCTTTTATGCTGGACTCTTTGCTATTAGACCAGAAGACATCACCGTGGCAGACATTCGCTTGCTGTTATTAGGCCGCCAGTTCCGACTACCTGGTGGTCACTGGCTGGTGTTAGGCCGCAACGAGCAGGAGAATAACTGCATTGCCGCGCTGCGAGGGCCAGACGACTGGTTGCTTTTTATGCCTGAGCGTTCTGGACCTTTGGCTTTACTGCGGCGGGCCAGCGAAGCTGCCCAGATCAGCGCAGAGTTACCTACCTTAGCAGCTGGGCTGGTAGTCCGTTATGGGCAGAAAATCAACGGCAGCCTTTTACCTGGCAATGTACTGCTGGAACGCGACCAAACTAAAACCATGCTTACCAGCATAAATCCGCTGCCAGATACTTTGGTGCAAGAATGGGTGGTCTAACACCTTGACCTTTCCTGCCTTTTTTCCTTAGACCTCTTGCAGAGGTCAATAAGCAGGTTTCTTTTGTTGCGAGATTTCTTGCATAACTAGCAAGAAAAACTCCTTTCTTGCTCGCTTGCAAAGGAGTTATACTCGGCAGAAAAGGAGTCTGGCCGAGTAGGAAAGGAGTGTTGCTTGGCCAGAAAGGAGTTCTGCCGACTAAGAAAGGAGTTTTAATCGGCCAAACTCCTCTGCTATTCGGCAAGACTCCTTTGCGGCTTACCAGGAAAGCAGTTTGGCCAAGCCGAACTCCTCTTATAGCGATTACAACTCCTCTTTTACCAAGCCAAACTCCTCGGCAAACAGGCCCTAATCAGCCTCTGCTAAAAGCAGAGCCAAGTGCGCCACCCTGATTTTCTCCCCCTGGCGGACTAACTCTTGTTGATATTGGAGTAAACAGCCAGAACAGGTTGAGGTAATACTGGCTGGTTTTCCTGCCAGAGCTTGGCAACTGCAACGGGCAAAAACTTTCGCGGCAGTTGCTGGGTAGGCGACATGAAATAAGCCGCCTTGCCCGCAACAGCAGGGGCCAGCATCTGGTTCGACAATTTCCAAACCCCTTTTTCGCAGCAGACGACGCGGATTTTCCATGCCACCCGGAGTAAAGCGAAGATGGCACGGGTCGTGATAAAAGACGCGCTGCTTCTGTGTCTTCCCAGTTATCTGCGGTAAATATTCAGCAAAAAAGGCGGTAAATTCCCGAACACGATAGGCAAAAGCCTGGGCGCGTTGTTGCCAAGGATCTTTATCCGCAAACAGGCTGGGATAACTGCGCAGATGACTGGAACAGGAGGCACAGGAGGTCAGAATAGCACCAGTCCCAGTAAAGGCAGCAATATTCCGTTGTGCCTGGACGCGGGCCTGCGCCAAATTACCTGAACTCCAAGTTGCCAAGCCGCAACAGCTTTGCGCCGCAGGAATCTGGGCAGTCAGACCGCATTGATGCAGCAGTTTTTCGGTGGCTGTGGCGATAGAAGGCTGGACATGACGGGCCAAGCAACCGACAAAATAGGTAAGACCTCTGTCGTCTGGCTGGAGTTTACTCTCAGGCAGCAGCGGCAAAGCTGCCCGCTGCTCTTCCAACAAACCGAGCCGTAAGCGTAACCCTGAATTTGTCGGCAAGGCTAGAAGATGCTTCAAACTAATACCTGCCCTAACTAAACCCTCCAGCAGCAAAGGATGGGCCAGCACCGTATCTGTAGCTGCTTGCCGCAGGCTGGCGGCTGGCCTTTGCCAGAGCGGGAAATGGCTGCGGGCCTCGACGATTAATTTGGTAATCGGCAATTGGCGCGGACACACCTGCTCGCAGGCACCACAAAGCAGACAGCAGGCAAAAATATCCGCCAGTATGGAACTTGGCCTAGCCTGGTCTCCTTGAGTTAATAAATACATCCTGCCTCTGGCTGTCAGCGACTCGCGGCCTTCAGCTCTAAAAACCGGACAAACTGGCGCACACGCCCCGCATTTGGCACAATCTGCTGCCAGATTTTCGCTGTTGTTTTCCACAGTTGTTTTCCCTATATGCTCATTGCGCATGTCTGCCGACTTTCCGCTCCTTGACCATAAGCTACACATCGCTGAAATCAGGCAGGCCATGTCAGACAGACATGGCAGTGCATGTTAGAGTGACATGCTATGCCTGGTCTCTTAGGTGTGCTACCGCAGCTTTTTTTGCTCTGACGTACTGAGATTATTTTTGCCAAAGGCGCAGGAAATAGCACCGAAAATGTACTGAATGTCCAGGCAGGAACCTGCTGGCCAGGGAGATGGGCAGAAAGGAAAAGGGCAGGGGAGAACCCTGCCCTTGGTGTCAGAATGATAGCGAAAAGATGAGGGTTACATTACATCCCGGCGGCCTTGCGCAGTTCTTCGGCCTTGTCGGTGCGTTCCCAGGTGAAGTCGGGCAGCTCACGGCCAAAGTGGCCATAAGCAGCTGTTTGCCGGTAGATGGGGCGGAGTAAGTTGAGCTGCTGGATAATGGCCTTGGGCCGGAGATCAAAAGTCTCACTCACCAGCTGGGTTAAGCGTTCTTCCGAGATCTTGCCTGTACCAAAGGTGTTGACGTTGATGGACACAGGCCGGGAGATGCCAATAGCATAGGCAACCTGCACTTCAACTGTCGAAGCTAGGCCAGCAGCAACAATGTTCTTGGCCACATAACGACCCATGTAGGAGGATGAACGATCTACTTTCGAGGGATCCTTGCCAGAGAAGGCACCACCCCCATGCGAACCTCGGCCACCATAGGAATCAACTATAATCTTACGGCCTGTGACCCCGCAGTCACCCACTGGCCCGCCTATCACAAAGCGGCCTGTTGGGTTAATAAAGAACTTGGTGTTGCTATCAATCATCTCAGCCGGGAGTATAGGCTTGATGATCTCCTCCATAATCCCTTCCTTGAGGTCAGCATAGGCAATGTCCGGGCTGTGTTGACTGGACAAGACCACGGCCTCAATGCGCTTGGCCACTTTTTTTTCATATTCAATCGTGACCTGACTTTTAGCATCAGGTCGCAACCAGGGCAATACGCCGTTTTTGCGCACTTCAGCTTGTCGTTTGACCAATCTGTGCGCATAGGTGATGGGCATGGGCATTAGTACCTCGGTCTCATCACAAGCATAGCCGAACATCAAGCCTTGATCGCCAGCACCCTGCTCTAAATCCAGGCCAGAGCCTTCGTTGACACCTTGGGCAATGTCTGGTGACTGCTTATCAATGGAAGTCATAACAGCGCAGGATTGCCAGTCAAAACCCATATCAGAGGAGTTGTAGCCAATTTGGCGGATGGTCTGGCGAACTATATCTGGCATATCGACCCAAGCTGAAGTGGTAATCTCCCCAGCAATCATGGCCAAGCCTGTAGTAACTAGACTCTCACAACCCACACGAGCATAAGGGTCTTGGGCGAGAATAGCGTCGAGAATGGCATCAGAAATCTGGTCGGCAACCTTATCAGGATGCCCTTCGGATACAGATTCAGATGTGAATAAGTGGCGCGACATAATAGCTCCGTAAAGAATTAAAGAGGACTGATGAAGTTAAGAATGCTGTTTGGCCCGACCACTTCCTTGCCATCCGGCTTGACGGGCTTGGGCAACAAACTCCAGGGCGATTTCCCATTTGTTGAGTGGACTGATAATATACAGGCCATCAATCATGGGAGCAATTTGAGCAACTAGGCTGGCAGTGTATTCCAGGGCCACTTTACGTTGATCAGCAACTTGGCTGAACTGTGCCAGGCGACTGCGTAGCTCCTGCGGCACTGAGATGCCTGGTACTTCGTTATGGAGGAACTCAGCATTTCTGGCTGAGATGAGAGGAAAGATCCCTGGAAAGACCAGGATCTCAAGATGCCGCACATGCTCCAGCATCTGTTCCACTGCTTCAGCAGAAAAGAGCGGTTGGGTCATGGCAAAGCGTGCTCCCAGCTCCGCCTTCTTTTCTAAACGCCGCAACTGGACTTCTGGGTCAGCAGGACGAAAGCTAAAAGCAGCTCCAATAGAGAAATTGGTCTGCTGCCGTAAGGATTGTCCAGCCATGCTGAAACCTCGGTTAAGACCATCCAGCATGGTAATGAGGCCATAGGAACGGAGATCAAACACGCCAGTAACCCCTGGTTGATCTGTACCTGCCGCAGAATCACCCGATACAGCCAGAACGGCTTCGATACCAAGCAGATGTGCATCCATCATTCGGGATTGCAGACCAAGGGCATTCACATCCCTGCCTGTCTGATGCAGAATGGTTTGAATACCAGTGCGCTGCCGGATTAAAGCAGCCATACTCAGATTGCCAGCTCGTAATACAGCTAAAGGGTTCTCACCAAGGGAGATGGCATCAGCCCCTGCTAGGGCCAGCTTTGCTGCACCTTGCAAGACCGGCTCCACATCTAAGTGGGCTGGTGGATCTAGTTCAACGATAATCGGCAATCGGCCTGGTTGAAGGGAGTCGAGGAAGCCGCCTTGTTTGGCAGGAGCAGGCACTACGGCTGGCTCCTCATTCCTTGGCTCCATACCTCCTAAAACCTGCACCCGCACCGGCTTAATCTTCAATACTGAGCGGAACTCCTGGATATGGGCAGGCTGCGTACCGCAGCAACCGCCAATCAGATGCACTCCGCTGCGCAGCATCTCCTTGGCCCGCACTGCCATATAGCCAGGCTGGGCCGGGTAGATCATCCGGCCTCCGAGTATCTCTGGTAAACCCGCGTTCGGGAAGGCGGAAAGCGGTGTACCCTCCGCAGCCAAGGGCGACATTTTTGCTACGGCCTGCACAGTAGCATCGACACCGCGCCCGCAGTTCGTACCAACCAGGACTGCCCCAGCTGCTCGCATCTGCTGCCCGCAGTAGAGCGCGTCCTCACCGAGTACAGTTAGCCCTTTAGCCGGAAAAACCATCTGGGCAACCACTGGGAGCTGCGGGGCTGCGCTCCGGGCTGCGGCAATGGCGAGCAGGATTTCCTCCAAGCTGGAGAAAGTCTCGATGATCAGCAAATCAACTCCGCCTTCAGCTAATCCTAGCACCTGCTCGCGGAAGCAATCGCGAATCGCATCTCTCACCCCTTCCTCTTCATGCAAAGGAAAGGCAATGCCGCTCGGCCCAACTGAGCCAGCCACATAAATGTGCTGGCCAGCAGCCTTGACTGCAATCTCCGCACCGAGGCGATTGATCTCCTGGACGCGCTCTCCTGCCTCGCGCAGCTTGAACCAGTTGGCCCCAAAAGTGTTGGTCTCGATCAGCTGACTGCCTGCCCGGATATACTCCTCGTGGGCCGCTAAGACGATTTCTGGAGCCTGCACATTCAGCAGGTCAAGATTGCGGCCTCGCTCCACTCCCTGCTCAAAGAGATAGGAGCCAAGCGCACCGTCGCCGAGCACCACGTGGTCATGGATATATTCGAGGAAATCAGGCTTCATGTCTTCAGGCCGCAGCTAGGTAACTTAATAGGATAATTTGAACAATGAGACCGCTTGCTGCCATCTGCCAGCAGGTTGCTCTTGAGGCAGCATTGGTTCCATACCCCTCAGTTAATATTCCTTTCTTGCTCGTTTGCCAAGGAGTTTGGCTTGGCAACAGAGGAGTTTTGCCAACTAACAAAGGAGTTCTAGTCGGCCAGAAAGAAGTTTTGCCGAGTAGCAAAGGAGTCTGGCCAAGCCGCAAAGGAATTCTGCCGAGTAAGAAAGGAGTTCTATTCGGCCAAACTCCTTTTCTGCCGACTCCAACTCCTTTCTTACCAAGCCAAACTCTTCCCCAACTTGGTTGAACACCTGCCGATGTACTCACCACTGCAACCTGATGACGGCGTACTGGATGAAAAGAAGCAGGGGCGAAAACTTTTCGCCCCTGTGAAGAACCGTTTATGCCTCTTTCTGTTCCGGCTTCTTGAAGCTGCCAAGCGTCAGCTCGATCACCTCGTCCATGTGGCTGACCGGGTAGAAGATGAGCTTCCGCCGCATCTCCTCTGGGATTTCCACCAAGTCTTTCTCGTTGTCCTTGGGGATGATGACCTTAGTGATCCCGGCCCGCAGCGCAGCCAAAGCCTTTTCCTTCAGGCCACCAATGGGTAATACCCGCCCGCGTAGGGTCACTTCGCCGGTCATGGCAATGCCTTTCCGCACCTTCTGCTCTGTGATGGCCGAGCAAAGGGCCACAGTCATGGTAATACCGGCGGACGGCCCGTCTTTAGGGATGGCTCCGGCAGGCACATGAATGTGGATGTCCCTCGATTCAAAATAGCCTTTCTCCACACCCAAGGCACTGCTGCGGCTGCGGCAGTAGGTCAGGGCCGCCTGTGCTGACTCCTTCATCACCTCGCCCAACTTGCCAGTGAGGAGCAGACTGCCCTTGCCTGGCACAATCGAGGTCTCGATATGCAGCAATGCGCCACCCACGGAAGTCCACGCCAGGCCTATAGCCAAGCCCGGCTGGGCAAGCGTGTCCAGTTCTGCATCAGGCAAATACTTCGGCGGGCCGAGGTACTTCTCGACTGTGTTCTTGGAGATGCTGTACGGCCCCTTGCCGCCCTCAGCAATCTTGCGGGCCAGCTTGCGGCATATCCGCCCTAGCTCGCGCTCCAGATTGCGCACCCCGGCTTCTTCGGTGTAACTGCTGATGATCAGGTCAATAATGCTGTCATCCATCTTGACCTGATTCAGCTTGATACCGTTTTCCTTGGTCTGGCGCGGCAGCAGATAGGTGCGGGCAATAGCCTTCTTTTCCTCCTGAGTGTAACCGGCAATTTCGATCACTTCCATCCGATCCATCAGCGGGCCAGGGATGGTATCCGTGCGGTTGGCCGTGGTAATGAACATGACCTTGGAGAGATCAAAGGGCATATTCATGTAATGGTCAGAAAAGGTGTTGTTTTGCTCTGGGTCGAGGACTTCGAGCAGGGCTGAGGAGGGATCGCCCCGGTAGTCGGAGCCGATCTTGTCGATCTCATCCATCATGAAGACTGGGTTGTTCGTACCTGCGCTCTTCAATCCTTGCAAGATGCGGCCCGGCATCGCTCCGATGTAGGTGCGGCGGTGGCCACGAATCTCGGCCTCGTCGCGCATTCCGCCCAACGAGAGACGGTAGAACTTGCGGCCCATTGCCCGCGCTACTGCCTTGCCCAGAGAGGTCTTGCCCACGCCTGGCGGCCCGACAAAACAGAGAATCGGTCCCTTGGTCTCGGTGTTCAGCTTGCGCACCGCGAGGAATTCCAGGATGCGCTCCTTGACCTTTTCCAAGCCGTAGTGATCTTCGTCCAGCACCTTGGCCGCTTTCACCAAATCGAGCAGATCAGTCGAAGACTTCTTCCACGGCAGATCAATGATCCACTCTATGTACGTGCGGATGATGTTGGCCTCCGAGGCATCTGGATGCATCATCTCCAGCCGCTTTAGTTCCTTGAGTGCTTCCTTGCGGGCGTGCTTGGGCAGTTTCTTCTTGGAGATTTTCTTGTTCAGCTCCTCGATGTCCTCAGTATAGGAGTCGTCGTCGCCCAGCTCTTTCTTCAGAGCCTGCATCTGCTCGCGCAGATAGTATTCCCGCTGGGACTTCGACATCTCCTCGCGCGCATCGGACTGAATCTTGGCCTGCACTGCCGCCACTTCCAGCTCTTTGTTGAGCAGGTTGGCCACTAAGCGGAGCCGCTCTAGAGGATCCACAGTCTCCAGGATTTTCTGCGACTCACCTACCTTGAGGCGAAGATTAGAGCCAACCAAATCGGCCAACCTGCCTGGCTCCTCAATGCTGTTGACAATGCCCATCAGATCAGCGGAGAGAATGCCCCGCAAGGACATGATCTTCTCGGTCTGCTCCCGCACCAAGCGCATCAAGGCCTCGATCTCCACTGTGACCGGGCCGGTTTCCTCTTCTTCGACCAAGGTGATGCCAACCCGGAAATGTGGCTCCTTCTGCTTGCAGTCCGTGATCCGGGCCTTGGCCAGAGCCTGTACCAGCACCTTCAGCCTGCCATCTGGTAGCTTGAGACTGCGCATGATCTGCACCACCATGCCCACCTCGTACAGCTCTTCTGGCTCTGGCTTGTCGCTGGCCACATCCTTCTGCGTGACCAGCATCAGCATCTTGTTGCCGCTCATGGCCTCGTTGACAGCGGAAACCGAGCTAGGCCTTCCGACAAACAGCGGCAGGATCATGTAGTTGAAGACCACTACATCGCGGACTGCCATCATCGGCAGCTCTTCAGGGATATCCGTGTCCTGAACGTTATCCGCGAAATCGTCCATGCTACTGGACAATGAATCGTCACTCTGCAATTTTTTCCTCCTGAGATCAGGAAATTATCAGCAAAACCCCGCTCCCTGCCTATAGACCTGCGGCAGTTTGCTGCATCAATGGTTGAAAGAACTTAAACATAACCTTATAGTAAGTCAAGCCGGGACAGCACTCAGCGGCAAAAAACATCGAATTGAGGTATCCAATGCTTACCCCCCTCTCTTTTTTTGACCTAAGCGACTTTACGCACCGCGCCCTATTTCAGGACAGCACCCATGTTTGGGATGCGCTGAAAAACCTGAAGGCGTACATGAATGGGTTGGATTATGGCACGTTCCGCCACAAACGCCTACAGGACGGCATCCCTCTGCCTTGCCATTTGATTTTTCATGAGGGAATATTGCAGGAAGCCGAGAGCTGTATCATCACCTGGGGTGACACGCTCAAAGGCGGGCTACGGGTCACGCTTGATGGAAAGGAGCTGGCCGGAGCCTCAGTGATTATGGCTGGGGCAGTGCTGCTAGGCAACCAAATTCGCCTGGGCAAAGGTGTGCTGATTGAATCCGGCGCACTGATCAAGGATCCGGCAGTAATCGACGACTACACCGAAGTGCGGCAAGGAGCCTATGTGCGGGGCTATTGCCTTACAGGGAAACGCTGCGTTATCGGCCATACTACTGAGGTTAAGCATTCCATCTTTCTCAACGACGCAAAGGCGGGCCATTTTGCCTATCTCGGCGACTCCATTCTCGGCAATGAGGCCAATCTCGGCGCAGGCACCAAGTTCGCCAATCTCCGCTTTCTGCCCGGCAATGTACAGATCAAGACACCTAACGGCGCACTTGATAGCGGCTTGCGTAAACTTGGCGCGATTCTTGGCGACCGGTCGCAAACTGGCTGCAACTCCGTCACAAACCCTGGCACCTTGCTCGGCAAAGACAGCCTGCTTATGCCGAATACCACTGCGCCGTCTGGCTATCATTCACCTAAGTCAATGCTGCGGTGATAACAGGTACTCTCTCGCCCACCTAAGGGAGGCAACCTGTATATCCTCTGAGAACATGTAGGCATGTTTTCTCAAGGCTGCTTGAGTCAGACTACTCGGCCTTTGTTCCAGTCTGAGTTGCTCTTTTTCTGCCTGATCAGCATGTTCATAAAGAGCGAAGAAAAAGCCAAAGAATATACCAACCGCAAAGAAAATGCGGGCCACGCGATCCCAGGCTAGCTTTCTGCCGTGGTGCAGATAGCTGATCATCCGGGTGAGAATATACGTAAAGCCGATGCAATAGGGCGCGGTAGTCAATAGCTGCATAACCGTGCCTGCCATTATCTCACCAATAGTCTTGCCGCCCCGCAGATGAAAAAACAGATACACAGCGGCAGCAATGACAAAGGTGATCTTCTCATACATTGTTTTCATATGAATACTCAGAGCGTTTGCGTTTTCCCCGATATCCTACCCAAAGACGAAATACTGTTTCCTCTTGTACAGTTTTTTGCCGAAGCTGTCTATATAGCACCCATAGAAAACGACCTACCTGGTAGAAACGAACTGCCACAGTTGGCTGGCGAGCTTTTTGAGCAGGGGCTGCTCCGTTTTCATTGCCCTGCGCCGCTAGGTGCTGACAGGGAACTTTTTCTCTCGATGATCAAAGAAATGCAGCAGCGGCCTGGCGATTACGCCGCGCTTTCCTTGGCCGGAATTGGCGGGAAAGAGGCGGAAAGTAAGGACGCAATTATCAGCGCAGTGCGGCGGCAAATCGCTGGCAAGGTCGGAACAGAGGCTGATGATAAGGAGAGGGCTGATATCCTTTGGCAGGCTCGGCTAGTACTGAAGCTGGGCGAAATCGTGGAGCGGCAGGAGGAAGATATCCGGCAGAGCCTGCACCGGATTTCGCTCCGGGAAAAGAGTCTGTTTCAGACTTTACGCGATGATCAAGATCTCACATCGCCGTTGGAATCGAACAGCGCGACGGATAGCAGCCGAATGCGCCTGCGACTTAAGGCCTGGCGGAATTTGCTTACCTTCGGCCAAACCTTGCCTGCTAGCAGCATCTTTGTCACCGCTGACCGAGATGCCTTTGATCTTCTGACAGAAGCCAGCAACGCTAAATCAGAGTCAGTCCTTGAGCTGTTGCTCCCTGCGGTTGTGGCTAATGGTGATTTTTCTGCAAAACGGGCAGCATTCCGGACAGCTGCGACTGATATCCTCGTGGACTTGCCATCTTCCTTTGCTCGGAATGCCTGGAATATTCTTCTGGAGCAGCATTATCCAATAGCAGAACATGGGAGATGTCGGCTAGCGCTGCATTTTTTTGATCGTACTGTTTGTCAGCAGGACTCCGCAGGCAGTGACAAAGGAGCAGTAATCGGCATCTTGGAACCTCAGCCCTGACAGCTCCTGTGCAGGGAGCCATCAGGGAACATCCTGCTAGATATCGGTAAAATCCGACGGCGGCTTCTTCAGGTACTTGAGGAAGCGGGGTTTCTCGATGCAGTTGGTGTAAGCATCCTCTGCCGCGATCTGCCGCTTGATCAGCAGATCCTCAATGGCATCGTCCAAGGTTGCCATGCCATACTTCTTACCCGTTTGCATGGCCGAGGGAATCTGGTAGGTCTTGCCCTCGCGGATCAGGTTGCGCACCGCCGGGGTGCAGATAAGTATCTCCAAGGCGGCGCAGCGACCTTTCTTATCAATACGCTTAAACAAGGTCTGGGAAACCACTGCCTTGAGCGCGTCGGCCAAGGTTGAGCGCACCTGCCCCTGCTGGTTGGCGGGGAAGATCTCGATGATGCGGTCAACGGTCTTCATCGCGTTCATAGTATGCAAGGTGCCGAAGACCACGTGGCCGGTCATGGCCGCTTCCATTGCCAAAGCAATAGTCTCTAAGTCGCGCATCTCGCCGACCAAAATCACGTCTGGATCTTCACGCAAGGCACCGCGCAGAGCAGCGGAGAAGCTCTGAGTATGCGTACCTACCTCGCGGTGGTTGACGATGCACTTCTTGCTTTCATGAACGAACTCTATCGGATCCTCAACCGTCAGGATGTGGCTGCTGTGATTGACGTTGATCTCGTTGATGATCGCTGCCAAGGTGGTTGACTTGCCAGAACCAGTCGGGCCAGTGACCAACACCATTCCCTTGGGCAGATCAGCCAGCTTAGTGATGACCTTGGGCAGGCCGAGCTGCTCGCAAGAAAGAATCGTGCTGGGAATCTCCCGGAACACCGCGCCGATGCCGTATTTCTGCTGGAAATAGTTGGCGCGGTAGCGGGCCAAGCCGGGGATGTGGTAGCCGAAGTCAATGTCGCCGGTCTCCTCGAAGAGCTTGATTTTCGGCTCCGGGCATATCTCGTAAAGCATACCCTTCAGCTCGTCGTTCTCCAACCGTTTGTATTTGACCCGCTCGACATCACCGCGTATGCGCAGGATCGGCTGCTGCCCGGACACCATGTGCAGGTCCGATGCCCCCTGCTCGTTCATCAGCTTGAAAAAAGCGTCAATCTGTGCCATTCCTTTTTCTCCTTCTTCTTAGAAAACCACCGTCTTGCGGATGTATTTGACGATTTCGTCCACATTGTCCATGACCTCGAAAAGCAGCATGTCCTCCTCATCAATTTTGCCGTTGCTGATCAGCTGCTGCCGGATCCAGTCAACCATCCCGCCCCAGAAGGCCGAGCCGACCATGATGATCGGGAAGGGTTTGATTTTACGGGTTTGAATCAGCGTCAATGCCTCGAACAGCTCGTCCAAGGTGCCGAAGCCGCCGGGCAGGCAGATGAAGGCCATAGAATACTTGATGAACATCACTTTGCGCACGAAAAAATAGCGGAAGTCCAAGGGCAGGTTGACATAAGGATTGCCCTGCTGCTCAAAAGGCAGGTCGATGTTCAGGCCGATGGACATGCCGCCGACATCTGACGCGCCCCGGTTGGCCGCCTCCATGATGCCAGGGCCGCCTCCGGTGACAATGCCGTAGCCGTGGTCGGCCAGCTTGCTGCCAAGTTCGCGGGTGAGTTTGTAATCGGGATGATCCTCCGGGGTGCGGGCCGAGCCGAAAACTGTGACTAAAGGACGGCTGACTGTGGACAGCGCGTCAAAGCCCTCGACGAATTCCGCGATAATCCTGAACAGCCGCCAAGCGTCGCCCTTGCTGAGATCATTGAGGCAGTATTTCTGATCCATCTTGCTGCATTTTGAAGCCATTTATTCTCCTGTGAGAAAGAGTTATGCTGAAGAAAAAATTCTTCCCGGCATTGGATAATTCCGAAATTTGGTGTAAAGGCAGTTTGCAAACCGCCTTTATCTGTTCTTATTTTCTTTGTAATCAGATAGAACAATAACCCTGCCAAGGCGACTAAGGCAACATCAGCTTGTTTTCAGCAGATCAAGAATGCCCTTGACCGTGGCTGTCACGGGAGCAGTCATTCCAGCGCAGGCTTTTGCCGCTTCGATCAAGCCTTCCGCGCTGAATTGATACCTTCTTTTTTCCGGCTCTTTCTTTGTCGTCTCTTTCACTAAATCATCTAAATCTTTTGTAACATTTCCCTTCTTCTCTTCCGGTAGTTGGGTGAGCATTTGCTCAACTTGCTGGCAAAGGCGTTCCAATTCAGATTTCAAGGCTGGTTCAGCGGCAGATTGGGCCACCGTGTTAAAGCTGTTCTGGATCGTCGGGGCTGTAATTATGTTGCTGCTGGTAACAGTTGAACCTTGAATTGAGACGCTGTTATCGTTTTTAGCTGGCTGATCACCGATCATGATATCCCCCTTTGGATTATGGATGACTATATCTCCTCGTTGATACTCTTTCCTTGCCGCTCTCGGCATAATCTGCAAAATCTTGGCAAGATCAAAGGTGCCGTATTCGCAGTCGTATTCAGTTCTGCCTTTGTCTTCCATTGCCAGCAGTTGCCGGAAATCCGCTTTGATCGGCTTGTCAGGACGATTGAGGAACTGGCCATCTTCTATCCTGCTCTCCTCCGGCACGATAACCCATTCACTGAAGCGCAGCTCAGGCATCAAATCAAGAATTTCTTTAATATCATCATAAAGGATTTTGAAATATTCATTTGCTTTCCTGCCGTATACCCATAGAGCCAATTTCCGGTCGTGATAATCAACTTGAACCAACGCCTTTGCGCTTTCATCCTTTTTCTCTAATATTACACCGTTCTGCCAGACAAATTCACCGACAATTGCTTTATGGCGGCCCACGATGAAGTTGGGCATAATGTGCCGGGGCAGGAAGCCAGTGAAATTGAACTCAAAGGCGAGGCTGCCGCGCTTCTCGAAACCGTGCTGCGGCTGGTCGGATTCCAGCAAAGCCGGGATGACGAACATTTCCTGCTCATGGCGGCAGGGAAAACAGAGCTTGAACTGCTCCATCGCCTGAATGACAATCGCCGCTTTGTCGGGCGGATAGCGAAGGATATTGTCAAGATTGTCACGCACCTCCGCCGCGCTGAGAATGAGGACAATCTCAGCCTCGCGCAGCCTGCCTTTTTTATCCTTCGCCTCCTTTGAATACAGCAAAGTATAAACGCCGTAGGTCAGCCAGCGCGGATTGAGGATATAGCTGTCCAACGCGGCGATGTTCGGGAAATGAACAATCACGCCGAGCTTGTCGAAAAGGTCGAGCAGCCACGCCTGATTGAGGTCGCCCTGCTCGGCCAGCCCGCTGCCTTGGCACAAATCCAGCCACGCGGTTTTCTTGAGGAAAGACTCTGTGCTGGAACGGTTTGTCAGCTCGTCCAAAACCGCGAGATGTGCCTTGCCGAAGCGGACAGTATGCACGCCAAGCTGCGCGACCTGCTTGATCAAGTCCGCTTGGAACCGCTGAAAGTGCGCGGCGTATTCCTCTTGGTATTTGGTGCAGGAAAGCGGGTAGAAATCCAGCACGTTGCCGTGCTTCTCCTTGAGCGCGGCCATGTCGAGGTTGACCGCGCAGAGATCGGCCTTGTTGCCGACCAGCATGACCGGGGCCTTGCTGCCGAAAGCCCGCACATGCTCCAGCCAGTATTCGGCCTGCTCGTTGGCGTTGATTTCGGTTCTGCCGTCGAGGAGGAGGATGTAGAGGCAGCGCGAGCGGAGAAAGAACTGGTGAGTGGCGTGGGCCACGACCTGCCCGCCGAAGTCCCAGAAATGCGCGGTGATTTCCGTGCCCGGCACCTTCCAGTCGGAAATGTCGATGCCCGGAGTCATCTGCTCCTTGCCCGCAACCACTTCGAGGCCGTTGAGAGCGCGGATGAGCGAGGTCTTGCCCGCCTCGCCATAGCCAAGAAAGATGACGCGGACACGGTTGAGGGCACCGGCAGAATTGCCGAGGCTTTTTAGATAGGCGTGAATGTGCGTAGGTTCTTGATCAAGGATTTCTTGCGGGAGATAAGCGACTGCTTCAAGAAATTCTTTATTTGAAGGCACTCCGTCAATGCGGCCTTGGAACCAGTCAGCCCAGATGTCAAAGCCGTGGCCGTAGTCGCGGAGAACTTGGACGAATTTTTGCCCGCGCTGAAGCCATTCTTGTGACTGGGAAGCGTAGAGGGGTTGATAAAGATAGTCGGCAGGTGTTTTGCCGGAGTTGAGGTGTTTTTTGAGAAAGATTAGCTCATTGGCTACATGTAATGTTGCTTGCTGAAAACGTCTAATAGACTCATTATACCAATAAGATATATCGTTTGATAAAAGAGTTATTCTTTTAAAATAAAATACGGTGGTATTTTCACGGTATTCTAATATAAGCAAGAAATAAGGCAGTATTTTAATGAAATAAGATTCTGTTTTTGCGTTTACTTGCAGTGCAACTAATAATCTTTTTTGTTTTTCGTTATCGTTTAACGATAAATAATGACGATCTTCAAAACTTTTCTCGGGGAGTAATGTCGGTAGACATTGCGTGGCGATACGAGCTGCAAAGATAGCCGCCCATTCTTCAGGCAGTTGTTCCAATTCTTTTTCTATTTCTTTCTCGTTCATGGCAAGTTGTTTAGCTGGGTGGTGCGGGCGGTTCGCAAACTGCCCCTGCGCGGGCATCGGCTATCACACGGCGGGCATGGCCTTGCACCAGCCCGTTGGCAAAAGGTGTATTTCTTCTATCTGGAAGTATATTTTTTAGACTTTCTCATCTATTTTTCCTATTTTCTCATCCAAAAAATATACGAGGAAACAGGCCGCGCCTGTCTGCTCATATATTTTTCCTATTAAAAGATAGGCGGGGAGGATGAGGAGATAGATTTTCCCTGCATGACAACAGACCGGGCGGCCCTTTTCCTGCCCCTGCCGTTCAGCACTCCCGGCAACTATTCACCGGAAAAACCACGCCGCTCTCTTTTTCAAAGCAGATCAGGATGAAAGCACTTCAACATCATAGAGACTAATTTTACGGTCAACAGTAACCAGCACCATTGATTCAATCCGGGCCTGCGCAATGAGCAGGCGGTCAAACGGATCGTTATGATGACAAGGCAACTGGCTGAGGTCATAGATATGGGATAATTCTATCGGCAGCATGTTCAGTCCGTTCTCTCTGGCCTGCATTTCGATCAACTCCGGCAGTGCCGCCCTGAGCTGAAGTTTGCCCAACTGCTGCTTGATCTGGATTTCCCAAGGGGAAACATGGCTCAAATAGAGCTGGTTATGCGGATCGCAACAGGCATCGTAAGCAGCCGGAGGTATTTTCTCAGGTTCCGAATTCAGCCAGAGGAAAATATGTGTGTCCAAGAGCAATTTCATGCGGCATCACCTGACCAGAATATATCCGGCAACGCATCATCAAAATCTTCTCGGATATCTATCCTGCCTTTAAATTGACCAAACTGCCGTTTGGTTGGTATTGATTCATGCTGTTCCGCCTGTTCATACAGCACAATCACTCTGACTGTGCCGCGCTGTATGTCATAAGGAAGTTTCAGGCGCAGCTCACGATCTCTTGTCACTTCTGCCCGCATTTCCAGAGCTTGCATATTTTTCCCTCCAGTATGGTCTGTTCTTCAAGCATATCTTTCGTGCTGCATTCCGTCCATCATTCGAGCCTCGGCAGAGTGCGTCTTCTTTTACAAGGCTTCGCCGCCACGCTGAAAAATTTGCTCCAAGCCCTCGGCAATCAATATCAGCTCATCCTCTCTCACTGTCCGCATGTCCAAAAGCAGGCGGTCATCCTCAATCCGGCCAATGACTGGCACCGCAAGGCTGCGCAGTTCCTTTTCCAGCCTGCTGACCCGCATGAACGAAGGACGCAACTCCACACCTCGGCTGGCAAGATGCTGCTCAGGCATGGCTCCGCCGCCGACTTGCGCCAGCGTATCCACTGTCTGCACTGCGCAGAATTTGCTGATGCGCTCTTGCAGCAACGCAACTAATTGCTCGGCCCGTTGTCCAACCAACGCAAGCGGCGCGGAGATCATCTGCAAGGTGGGAATGCGCTCGCAGACTGTTATGGGATCGCGGTACAGCCGCAGCACCGCCTCCAGACTGGCTAAGGTGAATTTGTCGATGCGCAGAGCACGGTTGAGCGGATTTTTTTTGATCTGCTCAATAATTTCGCGCTTGCCGAGAATAATGC
Organism: Candidatus Electronema sp. PJ; assembly: GCF_048287395.1. Classification (NCBI taxonomy): domain Bacteria; kingdom Pseudomonadati; phylum Thermodesulfobacteriota; class Desulfobulbia; order Desulfobulbales; family Desulfobulbaceae; genus Candidatus Electronema; species Candidatus Electronema sp. PJ. Next base: position 68,704 of record NZ_JBLWEO010000072.1, read on the forward strand.
CAGCCTGCGGTCCGCCCAGCAGTTTATCGCCGCTAAAGGTGACAACATCCACGCCAGAGGCAACAACCTCCTGCACAGTCGGTTCTTTTTCCAAACCAAAGGGGCTGAGATCAACCAAACAGCCGGAGCCGAGATCTTCCATCACTGGCAGGTTGTGTTCATGGCCGAGCTGCACCAGCTCCTCATTGCTGACCGCACTGGTAAAGCCGATAATCCGGTAATTGCTGGTGTGCACCTTGAGCAAAAGGCCAGTTTCAGCATTGATAGCCTGCTGATAATCCTTCAGATGGGTGCGGTTGGTTGCGCCGACCTCCACCAGCTTGGCCCCGCTGCGGGCCATGACTTCTGGAATGCGGAAGGAGCCGCCGATTTCCACCAATTGCCCCCGTGAAACGATTGCTTCCTTGCCCTTGGCCAAGGTGTCGAGGGCAATCAGTACCGCCGCCGCATTGTTGTTGACCACTAAAGCAGCCTCGGCCCCGCTGAGTTCGCAAAGCAGTTCTTCAACCAAGGCGTAACGGCTGCCGCGCTTGCCAGCAGCCAGATCAAACTCTAAATTAGAGTAATTGATTGCGGCCTGCGCCAGCACCAGCGCGGCAGATTCCGGCAAAACCGAGCGGCCTAGGTTAGTGTGGATGATAACCCCAGTGGCGTTGATGACCCGGCGGAATCGCGGTTGATTCAAGGCCAGTATCGCCGCTTTGATCTGGCTGAGGAGTACAGGCAGAGTCAGCGCATCCGCAGCAATTTCTTTGCCGGAAAGAATTTCCTGCCGCTGCGCTTCAAGGACTACGCGGATGCCTTTTTTCAGCAATCCCGCCGGAATTTCCGCTAGGATTTCATCGTGAAGAAGCGCGAGAAGGCACTCGTCAACGCTTGGGATTTGGCGCAGCAGCTTGTGCATGATTTGTAAGCAGACGCAAAAGGACAGAACATAGAGGTATCTCAGATAGTTTTGGTAGATTTTTAGCAGGTTCATTGTACGCCAGAACTCGACGCGAAGGCAATCGGAAACGATCAACTGCCCAGAATCAGGCGGGTTGAACAGGTGCCGCAGAAAAATTTCCCCTTAGGTAAAAAATCGCTTGACGTTAGGGAACGAGTCCTGTATATTCGTGCCTCGTCGCCGGTGGTACTGAGGCTGAAAGCTGAAGCCGAGACGATGAAAAAGCAGCCCGAAAGAAAAAATAAAAAAGTTCTTGACGGTCGAAA
>NZ_JBLWEO010000073.1:0-14239 GCF_048287395.1 Candidatus Electronema sp. PJ
ATGTGGACATGAACTTGAATTCCTGCCACCTTACTCTCCTGATCTTAATCCGATTGAGCATAAATGGGCGCAGGCAAAAGCTCTCAGAAAAAAATATCGATGCTCGGTTGAGGAGCTTTTTCAGAACGATATAATATGATCGTTTTATATCGCTACAGCTATATCCTACATGTTGCTGCACCACTCCCGTGCATTCTGGAACATGCGCAGCCAGGACGAGACCTCCAGCCCTTTCATCTCCTGCGGCAGCCAATGGCACTGCCAAGGCAGGAAGGCCCGCTCCGGGTACGGCATCAGGGCGAGATGACGGCCAGCTGGCGAGCCGTTGGGGTTGAAAGGATACTGCTCAGTGGCCACGCAGCTGGTTGTCACCTACGAGGAATCAGCAGGAAGCACTAGATGAATTCGGCAGGGAGAACCTTTTCTCTCTGCCCTGTCTTTTTTACTGCCGGTTTTTACCGGTTTTGGCTTGCGTTGCAGGTCAATTCAGTGTATAAAAAGTTTTTTTTTACAGGCTGCTGCTGCCTTGTATTGCGCAGGGCTGCTATGTGATGCTGCCTGTCGGCCCGGCAGCATGGCATGAGGACATGTGTCAAGGGGTTGCAGGACTACTGTGACTCCTTTTTTATTTTTCAACAGACGTTTGCAGGCAGGCGGCTGTATTCCGTCCGGGGCAGGCCGGGGAAAATCACAGCAGTCAGGAAGCAGAGGAACAAGAGATGAACAGAGATTTGAAGTTCGTGCGGAACATCGGCATTAGTGCCCATATTGACTCGGGCAAAACCACGCTCACCGAGCGCATCCTGTACTATACCCAGCGCATCCACGCGATTCACGAGGTGCGCGGCAAGGACGGCGTGGGTGCGACCATGGACTCAATGGAGTTGGAAAGAGAGCGCGGCATCACCATCCAGTCTGCTGCCACCTACTGCTCCTGGAAAGATATCGACATCAACATCATCGACACTCCCGGCCATGTTGATTTCACTGTAGAAGTAGAACGCGCCCTGCGGGTCTTAGATGGAGCCATTCTTGTCCTCTGCTCAGTCGGTGGTGTGCAGTCTCAATCGATCACGGTTGACCGGCAGATGACTCGCTACAACGTTCCCCGTATTGCCTTCATCAACAAATGCGACCGCACTGGGGCTAACCCGGAGCGCGTTGTCCGCCAACTGCGCGAGAAGCTGAACCTGAACGCCATCATGCTTCAGATTCCCATTGGCCTGGAAGCTGATCTGGAAGGCGTGATTGATCTGGTGACAATGAAGGCAGTCTATTTCGAGGGCGAGCAAGGTCGCGATGTCCGCTATGCCGAGATTCCCGCTGCTTTGCGCGAGCAAGCTGAGGCCAAGCGTGAGGAAATGCTCGATGCGGTCTCAATGTTCTCTGATGAGCTGATGGAGGCCATGCTGGAGGAGGGCAATATCCCGGTAGAGCTGATCCGCGAGGCGATCCGCAAAGGCACGCTCTCCCTGAAGCTGGCTCCAGTGATGATCGGGTCAGCCTACAAGAACAAAGGCATTCAGCCGCTCTTGGATGGCGTGGAGATGTACCTGCCCTGTCCAACTGATGTCGAGAACATCGCCCTGGATTTGGATAACAACGAGGCCGAGATTAAAGTTTCCAACAATACAGCCGATCCGCTGGTTGCACTCGCCTTTAAGTTGGAGGACGGACGCTATGGCCAGCTGACTTACGTACGTACCTATCAGGGCGAGCTTAAGAAAGGCGACTTTATCGTTAACTCCCGCACGGGCAAGAAGGTGAAGGTGGGCCGTCTGGTGCGGATGCACGCCAATGAAATGGAGGAGATCGAGGAGGCAGGCTCTGGCGACATCATTGCGCTCTTCGGCGTGGAATGCGCCTCCGGTGACACCTTCTGCGGCGGCAATATCAACTGGTCTATGACCTCGATGCACATTCCTGCGCCGGTTATCTCCTTGGCCATCAAGCCCAAGGACACCAAGGCCCAGGATAACATCTCCAAAGCACTCAATCGCTTCTGCAAGGAAGACCCCACCTTCAAGTCTTTTGTCGATCACGAGACCGGCGAGACCATCATCTCCGGCATGGGTGAGCTGCATTTGGATGTGTATATCGAGCGGATGAAGCGCGAGTACAAGGCTGAGGTGGAAGTGGGCGCGCCGCGTGTAGCGTATCGCGAGGCCATCACCCAGCGGGCAGAATTCGATTACACCCACAAAAAACAGACCGGTGGTTCTGGTCAGTTCGGTCGCGTTGCAGGCTACATGGAACCGCTCGAAGAGGGCAATTATGAGTTTGTTGACGAGATCGTCGGCGGCTCAATTCCCCGCGAGTTCATTTCTTCTTGCGACAAGGGCTTCCAAGCTTCCATGGACAAGGGTCTGCTGATTGGCGCACCAATTAACGGCATCCGCATGGTAATCAACGACGGTAGCTACCACACTGTTGACTCTTCAGATATGGCCTTTCAGCAGGCAGCCAAGGGCGCATTCAAAGAGGGCTACCGCAAGGCCAATCCGATCATTATGGAACCGATCATGAAGGTAGCTGTGGAAGGGCCAACTGAATTCCAAGGCGCAATCATGGGCAGTCTCAACCAACGGCGAGGCATGATTGTCGGTACTTCTGAGGAAGCCAGCTACACGGTCGTCGAAGCAGAGATGCCCTTGTCTGAGATGTTCGGCTATTCAACAGTCCTCCGCTCCTTGACCCAGGGCAAAGCCGAGTTCAGCATGGAGTTCGCCAGCTACAGGCAGGTGCCAAAAGGTGTGGCAGAACAGCTGATCAAGGAATTTGAAGCCTCCAAGAAGAACTGACGGATTCGGGACAATGAGGCGGCTTTGCCTCCCTGCAAGAGACACGAAACAAACACGAGGTGCATCATGGGATATGAACCGTTAGTGAAGCAGAACCCCCTGCGGGTTCTTAAGCTGACCGGCAATGACAAGAAGATGGGCCTGATCATGGCCCGCGCTGGCTTGGGCAAGACTGCCCTGCTCGTCCAGATCGCGCTCGACTCTATTTTGCGCGGCAACCGGGTTTTACACATCAGTATTGGCGAGAATCTGGACAAGACCAAGCTGTGGTACGATGATATGCTTCAGGTTATTCTGCAAGAATGCCCTGTGGCCAAGCCACACGAGCTGATTGACATGGTTCGCCAGCATCGGATGATCATGACCTTCAAAGTGGGCGCGTTTGATCGCTCCCGTTTGGAAGAGCGGCTGAATGATTTGGTGCAGCAGAACATTTTTACGCCAGATTGCGTGGTGATCGACGGCTTTGATTTCACAAGCACTGATCATGCCAAGCTGGCAGATATCAAAAATCTGCTGGAAAGCCTGCGCGTCCAGACTTGGTTCTCAGCTACCAGCCATCGCGACGACCCCCGCGTCTCTCCGTCCGGGGTGCCTGCGCCTTGTCACGAGCTGGACGACCTGTTTGAGACCGTAGTCTTGCTGAAATCGTATCAGGATCACATTCAGTTGGAAATCCTCCGCGATAACGGCAAGAAGGTAGAGGAAAACAGCCATCTCTGCCTTGATCCAGCCACCATGATGGTGAAGCAGGACAGCTAAGATCTCCTCAAGCCGGGGCAAGCTCTGCTTGCCCCGGCCATCCCGCTCCACTCCTATGCGCTTCCGTCCCTGCATAGACCTGCATGAAGGCAGGGTTAAGCAGATTGTTGGCTCTACTTTGAGCGACAACTCTACTCATCTGCGCACCAACTTCTCCTCAGATCTGCCCCCTTCTTGGTTTGCCCGCTTGTATCAGCAGGATAAGCTGCTGGGTGGCCATGTGATCATGCTTGGCCCTGGTAACGAAGCCGCAGCCACCGATGCCTTGGCAGCTTGGCCGAATGGTCTCCAGCTTGGCGGCGGCATTACGGCGGCCAATGCGGAACAATGGCTGGATTTAGGCGCGTCGCACGTCATTGTCACCTCCTATGTCTTCCATGATGGCCAGCTTGATTTCGCACGACTGGAAGGCTTGCGCCGTCTGATCGGCAAAGAGCGGCTCGTTCTGGATTTAAGCTGCCGTTGGCAAGAGAATGGCTACTTTGTCGTCACTGACCGCTGGCAAAAATTCACCCAGCTGCGCATCAGCAAAGAGTTGTTGCTCGAACTGAGCGAGAGCTGCGCCGAGTTTCTCATTCATGCGGTGGATGTGGAGGGCAAGTGCATGGGTGTGGACGAGCGGCTGCTGGCTTTGCTGGCTGCGGCAGACTCGCCAATTCCTGTCACCTACGCAGGCGGGGTGGGAAGCATGGCTGATTTGCAACTGATCCAGCGCGTTGGCCAGGCCAAGATTGATGCGACCGTTGGCAGTGCACTCGATATTTTTGGCGGCAAGGGCTGCACGTATCAAGAGGTGGTGGCGTTTTGTCGGCAGGATGAGTGAAAGCCAAGCCGGACAGATTAATGCTGCTGGATTGAGGTGGCAAGGGTAATGAATGAATTCATCCAGAAAAACAAAGCGGTTCTCTATGTAGTCTATCTACTGTTTTTGATAGGACTGCTTCTAGCGGGTGGTGAATTTATTGCCCGGAAAAAAAAAGTTCAACCTTGGCGACCAGGCGACATTCGTGTGCAAGTGGAACCAGGCGGGCACTTTTTCACCAAGCATCCCAAACTTGGTTATGCGCCTCTTCCAGGAAGGTTCACAGTGACTCTGAGCAGGACAGGCTATTCCTTTCATGTGACGCACCTGGCGAATGGTCTACGTATCACGCATCCTCTTGCCAGCTATAATCCGGCCCGCCATAAGCCGGAAATCTGGATATTCGGCTGTTCGTTCACGCACGGCTGGAGTCTCAACGATGAGCAGACCTATCCTTGGCAGCTTCAGGAACGTCTGCCGAAATATGAAATTGTCAATTTTGGTTTCAACGGATACGGCACCATCCATTCTCTGATTCAGTTTCGTGATGCACTTACAGCCAAAACTCCTGAAATTGCGGTGCTGGCGTATGCAAATATTCATGATGAACGGAACACCTTTCTGAGAAATCGCCGAAAAGCAGTCGCCCCGTGGAACAGACTCGGCCCTCTTGTCCAGCCTTATGCCCGATTGAACAGCGACAGAACACTACAATACTTTCTTGCTGATGTTGAGTACACCGAGTTCCCTTTTATGCGGCGTTCAGCATTGGTACATTTTCTGGAAATCAAGTGGAATCAGTTTGAAGAAAGAGTACAACAGAGTCGCAAGGTGTCTGAGGCTCTTGTTCTGGAAATGGCACAGCTTGCTCGTGAACACAACGTAAAATTTATCCTCGCCACCATCGGAAAGGATCCACAGATGTTGGCTTTTGCGCAGCAGAATGGCATTCCGAACGTGGATATTTCTGTTAACTTCCGGGAAAATATTCGCTATATGAATCTTCCTCATGACGGCCATCCGAGTGCGCTTGCTAACAAAGCATATGCAGATCATTTAGAAAACTTTCTACGGAAAGGTTTCATAAAGCAAAAGGTATCTACGGCGCAGTGACAGTCCGAGATGCTTGCCAGAGACAGACAAGAAGATGCTCGTCAACCAATCAATTCGTTTCGTGTTCGTTCTGACCTGTTTCCGGTCCTTCCTGAATAGCTTTTGCACCTTCCGAATCAGCTCTGGAACGTCCAGGAACAGCTTTTCCTTCTTCGGGAAGAGTTTTCGGATGTTCCTGAACAGATTTTGTACGTTCAAAATCTCTTCCAGAGCGTCCGTAAGCAGGTCAGGGATGTCCGTGAACAGCTTTCCTTCCTTCGGAAAGAGATCCTGAATGTTCCTGAACAGCTTTTGCACGTTCCCAACCTCTTTCGGAACGTCCAGAAGTAGTTCAGGAACGTCCGCGAATAGATCTCCTTCCTTCCGAAGGAGTTTTTGTATCTTCCAAAGTTCTTCCTGAACGTCCGAAAGCTGCTTTGCTTCCTTCAGAAGCTCCTGCCAAACGAGAAAAACCCGAACATCATCGGCAAAAATTTCATTCTACATCTTGCCATCTAATATACCTATCAATCCATGCACTGAGGTATCCTTATGAACGGAATTACTGACAATCCCAAGGAAAAGACAGGCTGTCCTAGCTTAGGTTGCTCCGCTGTCCAGCCACAAGGAAAGAACGCGCCCGCAGCAGGCGGCTTAGTGTACATCATTTCCGCCGCTGCAATGGGCCGGGGTAACGATGACCTCGGCTGGGCTTTGCTGCAAACCTACCTCCAAACCATCTGTAAGGTCAAGCCGCTGCCCACAAAAATGCTCTTCTACAATGGCGGGGTGCGGCTGGTCGCTGAAGAATCCGGGGCACTCAACGTGCTGCGTGCGCTCCAGGAGCAGGGGGTGGAAATTCTTGCCTGCGGCACCTGTCTGGACTTCTTTAACCTTAAAGCCAAGATTCAAGTTGGGCGGATTTCCAATATGCACGAAATCATGACCGCTGTTGCCGAGGCCGACAAGGTGGTTAGTCCGTTTTAATAGCTAATAAAGGGCAGATGAGTCAAGCAGCAATTCGTCTTTGAACTGGTACACCGTCTTTCTGATTTCCATCAACAAGCTGCACATCATTCATAAGAACCTAAGAGAATTACCATGGTCTTTCCCGAATATCGTCCCCGCCGGATGCGGCAGAATGAGAACTTTCGCGCTATGATCCGCGAAACTCGCTTGGCCGCAGACCAGCTTATTTACCCCCTCTTTGTCATGCCCGGCAAAGGCAATAAGGAAGAGGTCTCTTCCATGCCTGGCGTGTTCCGGCTTTCTGTGGATCAGTTGAAAAAAGAGGCCCAGGAATGCCTGGCTCTGGGGGTTCGCTCGGTGATTCTCTTTGGTTTACCGGAGAAAAAGGATGCAGTCGGCTCTGGTGCCCATGCCAAAAACGGCATAGTTCAGCAGGCAATCAAGGAGCTGAAGAATACCGCGCCTGAGATCACGGTTATCACTGATGTCTGCCTCTGCGAATACACGGATCACGGCCATTGCGGCTGTTTGACAGGCAAAGAAGTCGATAATGATGCCACGCTCGAGATTCTCGCCAAGACTGCGCTGTCTCATGCGCAGGCTGGGGCGGATATGGTCGCACCTTCAGACATGATGGATGGCCGAGTGAGCGAAATCCGCAGCACTTTGGACGAGAATGATTTCCACAACGTGCCGATTATGTCGTATGCAGTGAAGTATGCCTCAGCTTTTTACGGCCCTTTCCGCGATGCCGCTGATTGCGCGCCCCAATTTGGCGACCGCCGCAGCTATCAGATGGATCCAGCCAACAGCCGCGAGGCCTTGCGCGAGGCTACTTTGGATGTGGATGAAGGCGCAGATATTTTGATGGTCAAACCAGCAGTAGCCTACTTGGATATCATCAGTCGCCTGCGCGATGAATTTGATCTGCCCATCGCGGCCTACCATGTGAGCGGGGAATACGCGATGATCAAGGCCGCCGCAGCCAAAGGCTGGATTGATGAAAAGCGAGTGATGGCCGAGACCCTGCTTTCCATCCGCCGGGCAGGCGCAGATATCATCCTCACGTATTTTGCCAAGGACATGGCGAGGATGTTGCGGGAGTAAGGAGGTGTTCAAACGCGGGCTGCTGGATTCTCAATCTTCCTGCTGCTCGCCCACTGTCTTTAGCGGACAGCATTCGCATTTCGGCTGAGATTTGCGGCAGAACTCTTTTCCCAGCCGCACCAACAGGGCATGGTATTCGTTGAACAGAGCAGCATCTTCTGCCAGATTATCCATGAACAACTCCTGCATCTGGAAATAATCGCAGTCTTCAGCAACCAGGCCATGTCGGCACAAAATGCGGTGGGTGTAGGCATCAATCACAAAGATGGACCTGCCTGCCGCATAGAGCACAATAGAATCCGCAGTTTCCGGGCCGATCCCTTTTACCGATAAGAGCAGCTCTCGCAAAACAGCGGTTGGCTGGTTGAGTAAGGCTGCAACACCGCCTTGATCCTCAATCAAGGCGATGAGGTTCTTCAATCTCTGCGCCTTGAGGTTGTGATATCCGGCAGGTCGGATGATTTCTGCCAGTTTTTCCACCGGCAGAAGAGATAAAGCCTCGACTGAGAGCAGGCCTTCGTTCTTGAGATTGGCAATCGCCTTCTCTACATTCTGCCAGCTCGTGTTCTGGGTGAGTACAGCTCCGAGCATCACCTCAAAAGGGCTGTCACCAGGCCACCAACCCTGCGGCCCAAAATGGGCCAGCAGCCGGTTATAGATTTCCCGCAGGGCTTCTGACGTGCGCATGACCTATTCTTTGTCACCAAGGCAGATGCCAATGGAGCGAGCAGTCAGGACTTTGTCGCTATTCAGGTCAACATGCTTGCGACAGCGGATAGCAGCCTCTAACGGGACAGCAGACATGGTTGGTGGAGTCCAAGCAACCATGTGATCAAATTGGCCGACCTCTGCCATGCGCACGGCTGCGCCGCCAAAGCGAAGGGCAAGCAGTCGGTCAAAGGTGGTGGGCGAGCCGCCTCGCTGGAGATGGCCCAGCACCAGCGAGCGGGTGTCCTTGCCGATCTGCTGGCGGATTTCCTCGGCTACCCATTCGCCGATACCGCCCAAGACAACCTCAGCCCGCCCGGCCTCACCCTTGCCTCGGTCAAGTACCTTGCCGCCTTCGGCCTTGGCTCCTTCTGCTACTACTACGATAGAGTAGTGCTTACCGTGTAACTCGTTCTCGCTGATCTTTCGGCAGACTGCCTCCATGTTAAAGGGGAGCTCTGGCAGGAGGATCACGTCTGCGCCGCCGGAAATACCGGAATACAGCGCGATCCAGCCGGATTCCCGGCCCATGACTTCCACGACCATGACCCGGTCATGGGACTTGGCGGTGGAATGCAGCTTGTCTAAGGCTTCGGTGGCGGTGGCAACTGCGGTATCAAAGCCAAAAGTGCGGTCAGTAGCCTCTAAATCATTGTCGATAGTCTTTGGCACCCCGATCACTGGCATTCCCATCTTGGCAAAACGGTGCGCAATCTCCAAACTACCATCGCCACCTATAGCAATATGGCAGTAAAATCCCATTCGCTTGAAAGAGGCCATCACCCGCTCAGAGACATCGACAATCTGCACCTCGCCTGCCAGATTTGGTACTGGCATGGCAAAGGGATTGCCTTTGTTGGTCGTGCCAAGAATGGTGCCGCCCGTGGAGGTGATGCCTTCTACGTCATCTGGAGTCAGGCGCACTAGCTCGTCTGGGTCAAGAAAGCCTTTATAACCGTGCCGACTGCCGTACACCTCCCAACCGAGTCGAGAGGCAGAGTTCACCACAGCAAAAATCACCGCGTTAAGCCCAGGTGCATCACCGCCGCCGGTGGAAATCACGATTTTGCGCATCTTCTCATCCTGTCTTTGTTGTTGAAAAAGGGCTGCTACCTAGAGAAATAGTACGGGCCATACGACGGCTTTGCAACATTTTTTCCAGAATCTCAGGAAGAGTTCCCTGAGCAGCTGTGTTCAGAATTTCCCTATTTTTCCAGGGTACAGCCAGCAGATTGCAACAGAGAACGAGTCGTTTTCTGCTGGATGCGTCACGTGGACAAAGAAGCCAGGAAAGAATCTAGGGCGTTGTTCGAGGAGTTTGGCTTGGCAAGAAAGGAGTTGGAGTTGGCAGAAAAGGAGTTCGGCTTGGCCAAACTGCTTTCCAAGTCGGCCACAAAGGAGTTTGGCCGACTAAAACTCCTTTCCAACTCGGCAGAACTCCTTTGTGGCTTGGCAAAACTCCTTTGCTACTCGGCCAGACTCCTTTTCTACCGAGTACAACTCCTTTGCAAGTCGGCAGAACTCCTCTTTGGCCGAGCCAAACTCCTTGGTAAGCGAGCAAGAAAGAAGCTTTTCTTACGTTACATCCAGGGCAATCGCAATCACCCCGGAGCCAAGCACCTGCTCACCTTCATAAAATACCGCGAACTGGCCTGGTGTGACTGCCCGCTGCGGTTCGGCAAAGCAGACTTTCCAGCAATCGTGTTTCTCATCAGGCATAACCCACGCCTCAGCAGCCTGATGCCGCGAGCGCAGCTGTACTCGGCCCTGCCACTGCTTTGGCGGCTCAATTTGCCACTGCACATCGACCAGGAGCAGCTCCTGCCGGAACAGCTCCTCGTTTTTGCCGACGATCACCTGGTTATTGATTGCATCCAAGCCGATCACATACCAGGGGGTTACGTCAGGAAGGCCCAAACCACGCCGTTGACCTACCGTATATTTCCAACTACCCTGATGCGCACCAAGCACTTTGCCCTGTTCAGTGATAATTTCGCCACTGCGGGCTGCCAAACCTTGATTGACGAGAAAAGTTGCCAAATCCTGTTGCGCGAGAAAGCAGACATCTTGGCTTTCGCCTCCCTCATTGAAATGACTGAAGCCGATAGCCTGCGCTCGGGCAAACACGTCTTGCTTGCGCCAAGTGCCGAGCGGCAAGATAAGCCGAGAAAGCTGCTCGGCAGTTAAGCGGCAAAGGAAATACGATTGATCTTTTTTCGGATCAAGGCCCCGGTACAGCTTGCTGCCTTCCACCCGCGCATAATGGCCGGTCGCCATTGCCTCGATACCTTGGCTAGCCATCGCTTCAAAGAGCAAGCCAAACTTAATCAGCTGATTGCAGAGAATGCAGGGGTTAGGCGTTAAACCCTGGCAATAGGCAGCAACGAAAGAGGCGATAATCTGCTGCTGAAACTGCGCCCGCAGATCAATCAAATGGAGGGGAATGCCGAGGCGGTCGGCGATGTGCTGCACTTTGCCGACCTGCTTTTCGCTGTCTGGCAGCAGAAGCATGAAAAAGCCCTGCACAGCAAAGCCTTGTTCCAGCAGCAAAGCAGCGGCAGTCGTGGAATCAACACCACCACTCAGGGCGATACCGATGTTTCGGGGAAAAGGCAGCATGGGTTATTGCCAAGTAACGCTGCCTTTCATCTCTGTGCCTTCATAAAATTCCTGATACTTCTTATTGCCTTCAGGGGTGTCGCTGTGATCTAGGCCGCGCCACCAGCTATCAGCAAGGAAATTCTTTTTTGCCAAATCCCAGACCTCAGCTGGAGCCGAAACATTCTTCACCTCCCAAGACAATGCGCCTGGGGTCATGTCATAAACCGTGTAACGCATGGGATAGGTGGCCAGTGCCGGGCTGACAAAATGATAAATGCCGTCTGCCAGCTGCTGCCGGGTGGAAATATGCCGATGACCTGAGAAGACCAAGCGTACTCCGTATTTCTTGAGCAGTGCGCCCAGCTCGGCAGCATTGTCGAGGCGGAAGCGGCCCCAACCATGATAGTTGTTTTTCTCCCCTTCTGACCAAGAAGCCAGGCCATGATGAATCAGTACCATGATGGTTTTGCCCTGATGCTGCTGGAGCACGCTTTCCAGCCAACGCATTTGGCCAGGATCGATGCTGCCGCCGAACTCATTGGTTTTGATCTCCGGCAGAAAGACCTGCTGCTTGATGCTGTCCAATCCAATAAGCACCAAACCCTTTGCAACTTCGTGGGCGTAATAGCTCATGCCTGGTTCCATGCCGCCAGAGCGGCCAATGAACATGCCAGTGGCAGCATACTTGGATAAACCCACAGGCTGCTCTTTCTCTTCGTGCGGCACTAGGCTGACATCATGATTGCCCAAGACCACGAAATAGGGCACCTGAAGGCCATCGAGAATCCGACGGCAGGCATCCATGTTCCACGGCTCGGCATCGTTAGTCAGGTCGCCGCCTACCAGCACAAAATCAAGATCAGGAATCTTATTCAGTTCTGCTACGGTATTTTCCGTCAGCAGCACCGTCTTCAGGCCCAGTTTATAGCCGTCCTTAATCCCTTTTTGTTCTGGCAGGGAGATATGAAGATCGGAAATAAAGGCAAATTTGACTTTATCAAAAGCCGAGGCCGAAGTGCTTCCCAGGAGCAACAGGAATAAACTGGCGATGATGCCAGTCCAAGTTATTCTCTTCATTTTGTCTCCTGATCATTTGCCGGTGAGAACCTTGATCATCTTTTGCCCAACTTCAGTGGTGTGCATCATTTGGCCGAATTGCGCGGTGATCTTACGAGGGCCATAGGTCAAAACCGGTACTGGCTCATTGGTATGAGTTCCTGTTGCCCAGACCACAGACTGCAATTTCGACTGGATGCGCCCGATAAGATCGCGCCGGACTTCTTTCCCGTACACATAGAACGCTTCAAAATCATCGATCTTTGGAAAAGACTTGCTGCCTAATAGTTCATGGTCTTTGACATAATAGGCGTTTTTTTCCTCTTGCAAGACCCGGGCGGCTTCCTTTTCCGTGACTGGAAATTCGCTGTTCTCGTTGATCAGCTTGGCCAGGGCAGCAGGCTTCTGCTTCTTTTTCGGCAGCGCATCGAATTGCTCCAGGATGGTCTGATAGCTTATTTTCTGCGCATATAATTTGTTCAGCACACTACGCGGCACAAAATTGAATTCTGGCCCGAACTGCTCGTTCTTGAACATTGCTCCGGGTAAAGATATCTCTTCAGGTACATCATGGCGGATGTAACTAAAACCAAAGCCGCCGGTGTTGTGATCAGCCAGCACAACTAGCAGGGTGTCGTTGCGTTGTTTGACCCAATCGAGGAGATAACGCAACGTTTCTTCCATCAGCAGCATTTCATGCAGCAGACGACCTGCGTCATTGTCATGTTCTGCCCAGTCGATTTGTCCTGCCTCGACCATCAGGAAGAACCCCTTCTGATGCTTGGCCAGAGTAGTAAGTGCCTTGGCCGTCATTTCCTTTAAGGTGGGAACAGCGCGTTCCGGGTCAACCTGATTCGCTTTCTGTTGGAGGGCATCTGGCATGGCAGATGCGGCGAATAGTCCTAAAATTTTCTCGCCCGCTGCCTGCTCCAGCTGCTGTTTCGTAAACGCAACCGCGTAGCCTTTTTGTTCGGCTTCAGCGATCAGATTGCGGCTGTCTTTGCGGGACGATTTCAGCTTGATTTTGCCGTCTGTCCGTTGTTGCAAGGACTGATGAACATCAGTTGCCTCATCGCTGGCTTCTTGGGGAATGAAATGACGCAGGCCGCCAGACAGCAGCACCTCTGCGCCGCTGTTCAGTAGATCAACGGCTATCTCGTTTTCCTTGGCGCGGGTGGTTTGATGCGCGGCAAATCCCGCTGGTGTGGCGTGTGTCAGGCGAGTATCCGATACCAAGCCTGTTGCCTTGCCCATTTTTTCCGCCTTTTCGACGATGTTTTCCACTGCGTCGCCGTTTGCATCCACGCCGATCATTTCAGAGCCAGCAGCTTGGCCGCTGGCAATTTGGGTTGCCGAAGCCGCTGAATCCGTGACCAGCACATTCGCTGCTTCATGCGAGGCAAAACCGATTACGCCGCTGTCGGCCAGTTCCTCCAGCGCGGTTTTCGTTCCGGCTGTTTTGTACGGCGAAGTTGCGGCGTATTTGGCGTAGCTGTCTAACAGGCCAACTGCCGGAAAACCCATGCCGTCGCCGATCATTACAATCACGTTGCGGATTTTTGGCTCTTGCCGAACCGGAGTTACCTGTTTTTTCTGCGGCGCAGCGCAGCTGGCAAAGAGCAGGGCTGCGGCCAGCATAAGGGCATTCTGCCGTAACAAGGGAAAGCGCATTGAGGTCATTTGTTTTCCTTTCAGTAAAAAGCCATGTGGTGAACAGTGCTACTGTTCCTGCTTGGAAAAAAACATAGAACAGAGTATTTTTTTCGTCATCTTACAGCCAAGGAGGAAAAAATGCCACTGGAAGCACTAGCTTTTGTTAAAGCGGAATGGGCAAAGCAGCTTTGGAATAAATTAGACCGGCTGCGCGGTGAGGAAGCCAAAGAGCTTGACCGTCTGCGGGACGAATTTGTTGACCCGAACGTGCTGAAGGATGTCTATGTGGTGCCGCAGCTTCAGGACAGAAACCCGGCGGATTTCCGGCAGGATGATTTGTTGATTGCCGCTCGGCAATCAGCCTTTGAACGGATCAACGAGTTCTTTCAGGGCAAGCTGCCGTTAGAGAAAGACGGGCGGCATCAGATGTTCATCCTTTCTGACGCGGGCATGGGCAAGACCTCGCTCCTGCTGATGCTTAAGTTGATGCACCTGACTAGCTTTTGGCCGCAGAAATACAGCTGCCAGCTCTTCAAACTCGGCGACGACTGAGCTATCTTCACTTTACCGGACACACCAATTACCCTGACAGGAACAGGAGGTGTGTTTATGGGCTATCGCAGGTACGATTTCGATTTCAAGCGTGAAGCCGTCCGCATGGTTGTTGAAGAGGGAGTTGGTGTTCGCG
>NZ_JBLWEO010000074.1:0-4093 GCF_048287395.1 Candidatus Electronema sp. PJ
CTGCCGCCTCCTCAAAACTCAAACCTTCACGTTCTTTGATTTCCAATACTTTCCGGCGAAAATCTACTGAATAGGCCATAAGATTCAACTCATAGGATGAAAATGATTGCTTGATCATTTTATATCGCTGCGGCTATATCTAGCCAAACTCCTTGGCGAACGACTTACCAAGCAGGGCAAGCAGCTGGCAAAGGAGTGCGCAAAGGCCAGGCACGAATCAATCTGGCTTGGCCTTGCTCAGTTTGTACTTCTCTGCCAGTGTTTGCCAAGCCTGCAAGCCGCCTTCCCAGCCAAGTTTTTCGGCTAATTGCGCCAAATTTTGCAATGCTTCTGCCAAGCCGATTTCTTTGGCCAGCAGATAGGCTTGCAGCCATGTTTGCTGGGCTTTTTCCTCTTCTCCCTTGTCTCGGTGAAGATGGCCCATGTTGAATAGGGTGGCACAAAGCCCTACCTTGTCGCTAATCTCCCGCTGAATTACGAGTGCTTGCTGGAGAAAGTCGAGTGCGGTGTTATACTTGCCCCGGGGCTCGCCTGGATGAAACCCTTGTCGGCCTCCACTTCGTTGCCTTTGCCATTCTGATGGCTAATCGACTTGTTACGTTTATAATAACAGGCTCTTCTAGGCCAGAGGTCTCTGCGCCTCGTCCAGTACCTCACGAACTAGCGCAGCGAGCTTGGCCGTATTGAGCGGCTTGATTGCATAACGACGTATGCCTAGGGCGAGTGCCTCCTTTTCAGGCAGTACAGCTGTGTAGCCAGTGCAAAGAATGATCGGGAAATCAGGGCGGATTGCCAAGACCGCCTTGGCCAGCTCGCTGCCAGTTAGCTCCGGCATAGTCTGGTCAGTGATGAGCAGGTCAAAGGTGTTGGGCGCAGCGATGAATTTCTCTAGAGCGATGAGGCTTTCGGTCTCAGCAACGACTGTGTAGCCCAAGGTACTGAGAATAGCTTGACTGATATGAACAATGGACGGCTCGTCATCGACAAAGAGGATTCGCTCTGTGCCGCCAGGCAGCGGGCAGCCATCGTTGTTGTCCAACACTTCGGCCTCCTCCTCTGGCAGCACCGGCAGATATACATGAAAGGCGGCCCCCTTGCCCAGTTCACTCTCTACTCTGATGAAGCCGCGACAGTCTTCCACCACGCCAAGGGTGACTGCCAAGCCCAAGCCTGTGCCTGCGCCCTGCTCTTTGGTAGTGAAATAGGGGTCAAAGATCCGGGCCATGGTCTTCTCATCCATACCACAGCCATTGTCCTGAACAGTCAGCAGGATGAACGGCCCTGGGATGAGACAAGGGTGTTCCTCGAGATCTGCCTCAAGCAACTCGATCTGGCGGAGAATGATTTCAATCCGGCCCTGCTTACTGCCGATAGCATGAGCAGCGTTGGTGCAGAGATTAAAGATGATTTGGTGGATATTAGTCGGGTCAGCCAGGACCAAGCCGCTGTCTTCATCGATCTCAGTGCGGATATCAATGGTTGAGGGCAGAGAAGAGCGCAACATCTTGATCGCCTCCTTGACCAGCAGGTAAATCCGCAGAGGCTTCTTCTGGTGTTCGTTTTTCCGGCTGAAGGTAAGGATCTGCTTGACCAGCTCAGTGGCCCGGTTGCCGGCAATGATCACCTGCTCAAGGTCGTTCCAGGCATTGCTGCCCTCAGGTAGCTCCATGCGAGCCAGTTCTGTGTAGCCGAGAATCGCAGCCAGGATATTGTTAAAGTCATGGGCAATGCCCCCAGCCAAGGTACCTATGGCTTCCATCTTTTGCGCCTGGAACAACTCTTCCTCGAGCTTCTTCTTATCTGTGATGTCATGGGCAATATAGACAAAGTAGAGGAATTCACCCTCTGTGGTCAGTACCGGCGCAGCGCAGATATGAAAGAAGCGATTGATGGCTTTATGCTCCATGCCGCCACAGTGCTTTTTCAGGTCGGTCATCGCTCGCAGGCCCGGACAGTCATCGCAGGGATGATCACAACCCCGAAAGAGGCTGTGGCAGGTTCTGCCGAGCAGCTTGTCTGGCGGCAAACGGAAAAACTCAAAGGTCGCCTGATTGGCCCGGATGATTCGCATCTCTTTATCCTGAAGCGTGATAATATCCGGGATCGCGTCAAAGGTGCTTTCCCACTCCTCGGTTTTGCGAATCAGTAGCTCTCTGGCTTTTTTCCGGGAAGTTACGTCTTCATAAACCGCGACGATCTCGCCAGTGGGCAGTTTATAGACATAATATTCCAGACAGGGGAGCACTTCTCCCACCCCACTGCTGTTTTTCTTCTGCACACAGGCAGAGACAGACAGGTGCTCAGCCCTGCCACTCTTGGCCACCCGCCGGAAAACCTCCTCCAAACCGGTTTCGGTAAAGCCGGGAAAAACCTCAGCAGGCTTTTTCCCGGCTGGATCTTCGCCCTCGTCCAGGCGGGCAATCCGCATTCCAGCAGGATTGACCCGCTTAACCTTGAACTCCTCCCCATCCTCGGTTTCATAGACTGCAATGCCATTGGAAATGTTATCGACAATGCCGCGCAGATACTGTTCCTGCACGGAGAGCGTGTGTTCCACCTCCACCCTTGTGCGGAGCTGCCTGCTGCTTTGGATATAAAAGATCACCTGGCCGGTCACGCCGATGCAATAGATCAGTAGATGATACAGCAGCGTGGTCGAGAATTGTTTTTTGAACAAACTGACCGTATTTCCCATCTGGACAACCGCACTGATGCCGCCACGGATGTCACCGAGTTTATCACCGTGCTCTGCATGGCATTTCAAACAGGATTCCTGGACGATTGTTGGAGTCATAACCCGCATGACCGCCTTGTCGTCTTTGGTGATAATTTCAGCGACTTCTTTTGCGCCCTGTTCAAATTGCAGCAAGGCCTTTCTTTCCCATTCATCAGGGATATTTTCATGCCTGACCACATTCAGACTGGTGATATGCCCGGTAAAAACACCGTACATCTCCTTTTCCAGCTCATGCACTTGGCGGGTCATATAGGCCGGATTGATTAGGGTGAGCTGTTTGCCGTTGGTTGTGACTAAATCTCTGTTTGGTTGTTTGCTCAAATAGGGATTGGGCGGACTGATCTGGCTGACCTGCACATACACCCCGCCTTGCCGGGCATTCCAGGCCCGATAAATATGGTCTTTGGAGATAGCGGCCAGTCCTATCTCCCTGCCGATGAACTTGATGCTGTTCCATTCGTTTCTGGCAAATAGGCAGAGTGAGCCGTTGAGCAAAAGCGACCAGAAGATAAAAGCGGTCATGCACCAGCAGCGGAGATGCTTGAGATCAGAATACAGTGTTCTTTTCATGAGAATGGCTGCAAAGAGGCCAGGAAGCAGGCAGGATACATGTCAGCAGAGCGTAGTTAAGGCCCTTATACACACTGTATAATGGGCCAAACCAGAAGTCAAACAGGATTGAGCTGTCTGCGAGTTAGCTATCTCGCGGCCTTCCCGCAAGAGAACTCCGGCCTGCTGGCAAAAGGTGGTAGCTGACCAAGCAGCCTTATTGGCCAAGCCACACAAGGTTGCGGCTTGGCCACAAAGAGTTCTTGCTCGGCAAGAAAAGGTTGCGGCTTAACCAGAACTCTTTGTGGCTCGGTAATAACTCCTTGTGGTTAAGCTACGAAGAGTTGTTGCTCGGTAACAAAGAGTTGTTGCTTAACAATAAAAGGTTCTTGCTTGGCAACAGCCTTCTGTTGCTTGACAATAACCTTTTGTGGCTTGGCAGGAACCTTCTCTTGTTTAGCAACAAGATGTTCCTGCTTGGCAACAACCTTTTGTGGTTAAGCCGCAGAAGGTTGTCAGCTGGCTACACACGTTTGCCAGCAGTGTTGCAAACCGGCAACACCTTATATGGACAAGGAATATGCTAGCGTGTTAATCGGCAGCATCTCAAAACAGAACAGTTTATTGGTTTCACTCTTCATCTCTTAGAGCCTGCCGTGTATCATCGAACCTATCTCAAAATAAACTAGAATAATGCCATTAAATTTGTTAAATTTTCCGCATGGAGATTACCGACAGACAATGGATAAAAATAGAGTCGGTCATCTTGCAGTTGATGTGCAAGAAAGATTCCCGTGGCCGCAAGCC
>NZ_JBLWEO010000075.1:0-42545 GCF_048287395.1 Candidatus Electronema sp. PJ
ATCACAATTGAAGAACAAGACAGCACTTCTGACAACAATTTTAAGATTGACGGTGAGGTATGAGAGAGTCGGCGAAGCTGACCACGCCAGCTTTAGCTGTCAATCGAAGCCACCGGCTTTAAGCCGGTGGAGTATTCACTCAAAACTTGCTGTTCGTCTTAGAGATGTTCGTAGGTCTTTTTTTGAGTACGAACCAAATATTGTACATTTTTGCGGTCATTCTGGAGAAGACGGTATCATTTTGGAAAGAGAAGATGGAAATTCTGTGGTTGTTAATCCTGATGCTCTATCTGGATTATTTGAACTTTTTTCGTCTCACATAGAATGTGTCTTTTTTAATGCTTGCTATTCTGAATCGCAAGCTGAAGCAATCAGCTCATGTATTCCGTACATTGTTGGATTAAAAAAAGAAATTAGCGACAGATCGGCAATCGAGTTTGCCGTTGGATTTTATGATGCAATAGGAGCAGGAAGACCTTTTGACGAGGCGTTTAATTTCGGGAAAAACGCTTTAGATCTATGCAATTCTCCAAGAAAAGAATATCCTGTATTGATTAAAAATTTAAGAGTTAAAATTGCATATAATACGCCTTCAATACTTATTATTGATGATCAGCCAGAAAGTTTGAAGTGTCTATTAAATTTTCTTAAAGATGCGGATATAAATGTACGTGTAACGCAAGACGGTAAGCATGGAATTGAAATGGCAAAAAATGGAGATGCAGATATAATTCTTCTTGATATTCTTATGCCAGAAATGGATGGATTTGAGGTCTGTCGAAGGTTAAAGAATATACCTTCAATAAGGCATATTCCTGTTATATTTATAACAGCATTATTTAGTGTTGAAGATAAAATAGAAGCATTTAATGCTGGCGGTATAGATTATATAACTAAACCATTTCAACGCGAGGAAGTCTTAGCCAGAATAAAAATTCATTTCAATGCCGCTATTCTTCAGAAGGAACTTTACGAAAGCAATAAATCAATGAGCGAACTAATAAAGGAAAAGAATAAACTGTTGGAAACAATAAATAATATGATACCATCAAGCGGCGCATAACTCATTAAAAAGAGCACGAAACTGAAATTATCATAAACTCCATCGCCATTAGCCTCGGTAAATCTGAGCTGTCAGAGGTGTACTTCTATAGTGTTTGAATCATTCCCAGAACAATGTTATCGAATAAAGGGTTAAGCAATGCTGAACCCAAAAAGCCGTCAGGCGTTCGCGTCTTGGTTGTCTGCCGTTTAAATCGCCCCAAAATCAATTTAAATCAACCCGATTCACACTGAAATCACCCTGTTTTCGATTGACATTGACACGATTTCAATGTGAATTATCACGTTTTCAACTTAAATCAAGGCGATTTCGATCAAAAACGGGGTAATTTCAATGTGAATCGGCTCAGTTCACACTTAAATTGCCCCGATTTCAATTTGAATCAGGGCAATTTAAATTTAAATCGTACTGATTTTAACGCAAAACGCCCCGATTTAAATTTAAATCAGGGCGGTTCAAACGAGTTTTCTCTGAGAATAAACGAAAAAATACCGGGAAAATACTGGCATTGAGGCATATGCGGTCTTGCAATTCAAGAAGCACAGCAAACATCAAAGCAAGGAGGGTGGAAACATGCGTTTTCTAAACACCGAAGCGATAATCAACAATCAGACTCGCGGCAAAGAGTTTGAATACCGCGTGATTGCGGTCAACAAGGCAGGCGAAGGCGGGCCGAGCAGCACAGTGACGGCGGTTCTGTGAAGAAACTTCTGCTGCTCATCGCGCTGCTCGCCGCTTCTTTCGCCAGCGCGGCGGAAAAACCTGCGGATGAACTGGTGATTGCTGATCAGGGCAAGACCGCCGCTGTGATTGTTGCCGCCGCGCAGGCCGGGCCGGAGGAAAAGCTGGCCGCGCAGGACTTGGCCAAATACATCGAGATGATGTCCGGGGCAAAGCCTGCCATTGCCGACACGCCGGAGGCCATCGCCGCCGCCCTGAAAAGCAAAGAGCCGCTGCTGCTCATCGGCCAAGAAGCACTGAAGGCCGAGAGCAGTCTTGCCGAGGCCCTGAAAAAACCGGTCACGGTCAAAGGCCTTCTGCGCAGCGACGCGATTGTTCTCAAACGCAGCGGCAACCGCGTTTATCTGGCTGGCAGTAACGACAGCAGCCATTATTACGCAGTTGCCGAGCTGCTGCGCCGCTGGGGCTGCCGCTGGTTCATGCCGACTGAATTCGGCGAAAGCATTCCAGAGCAGCGGCGGCTGACGATTGGCGAATTAGATTACGCATACGCGCCGCCTTTCGAGATCAGGACATATTGGATTTCCTGGCTGGGCGATACGAACGGCATGGAGGATTTCCAGCGGCGCAATTTCATGACTGTCGGCAAGGACAAGGCCGGTTTTCCTCCGGCTGGCCACGCCATTGGCCAATATGTGCAGGATTTGGGCAAGAGCGTGTTCAATATCTCGTTGACCGCGCCGGAAACTGCCGCGCACATCGCCGCGAAGGTGGAAGCGAAATACGCCGCAGGCGAGAGCTTCTCGTTAAGCATGGAAGACGGGGTGTATGATTCCGAATATCCCGGCGACAAAGAGCTAATGAAGCTGCAATGGGACAAGTATTATCTCCGCTGGAGCATGACAGACGCGTTCCTTGAGCTGTACAACAGCGTGGCGAAAATACTTCAGCAGAAACACCCAAACAGCCAGGCCAAAATAGGTTTTCTCGCCTACAGCAACATGACCATTCCGCCGGTGCGGGAAATGAAAGCGGAAAAGCCGCTTTTCTGCGAGCTGGCACCGATAGACATTGATCCCAATCACGGCATGGATTCCATTCAGTCGCCGCCGCGCCAAGAATATAAGGAATTTTTGCACAAATGGGCCAAAGTGATGGACGGACGGCTCTCTGTCTATGATTACGATCAAGGAATGCTGGTCTGGCGCGACATTCCCAATCCATCGCATCAGGCTTTTGCGCAGGATGTCCAGCAGTACCGCAAAGCCGGGATACTTGGTGTCAGCACCGAAAGCCGCAACGCCATCGCCACCACTTTTCTCAATCTCTATCTCCGGGGCCAGCTGATGTGGAACCCGGACGCGGATGTTCCCGCCCTGCTGAGAGATTTTTACGAGAAATTCTACGGCCCAGCAGCAGAACCGATGCAGGTTTACTGGGATGCGATTTACAAAGCCTGGGATGAAACCATCGTTACTGAGCATGAATATTTCGCCGCGCCAGCCATTTACAGCCCTGAGCTGTTGCAATTGATGCGGGAGGAGATGCAGGAGGCGGAAAAGCTGGTCGAGCCTTTGCGCAAAAAAACTGCGCTTTCCGGCAAGGAAAAACTCTGGCTCGACCGCATTGCCTTCACCCGGATGAGCTGCGATTTGACCAATTTGTATTTGGACATGGTCAGAGCCGCAGCTACGGAGATTGACTATGCCAAGGCGGTCAAACTGGGCGAGCAGGCTTTGGTCATCCGCGAGAAGCTGACAGCAATGAACGGCATCTTCACCACGTATAAAGGCATGAACGTGGAGGAAAACGGTTATGCGTGGTGGCCGGGCGAGGTCAGGCAGTACCGCGAGCTGCATCCGTTTGTCAATGGCGACAAGGGCGCGCTGCTGCTGAAGCTGCCGCTGGAATGGGCCTTCCGTCGCGATCCGAAGAATGTCGGCAGCAAAGAGAATTTTGCCGCCGGGCCGCTGGACATGACCTTTTGGAATGCCAACAAAGGCACCTATTCCCTTGATCTACGCAAAGACTATCCGTCTTCAGAATGGGAAATGCTGCGGACGGATCTCTACATGCAGGCGCAGGGCGTGCGCAATCCTGACCGGCAGAGCTACACCGGTTTTGCTTGGTACCGGACTGAGGCGGAGATTCCCGCCGGAAAGGAGAAGGACAAACTGCGCATCCGCTTTCCCGGCCTGTTCAATGAATGCTGGCTGTATCTCAACGGCGAGGAAATCGCGCATCGCGAGATCGACAAGCTCTGGTGGAACAACGACTACCGCTTTGAATGGGACGTTGACCTGAGCGGCAAGCTGAAGCCGGGAAAAAATGTCCTTGCTCTGCGGGCGGATGTCCGGCATCATTACGGCGGCATGTTCCGGCGGCCTTTTATTTATACGGCCAAAGAATGAGCGGCGGTTTTTCCCCGGTCAGGCAGGATTTTTTTCATAAGGTGCAGCCTTTTTTACATCATATTCAATTCCATGTGATTAATTCTGAGGATGGACCGACTTGCTGCTGCCACAGACAAAAAAACATATGCAGGTCTGCAAGTTGGAAGAGGACTTGCTGCTGTATTGGTTCTGTTGCATCATGCCAGTTTGGGTTCAGATTTTTTTTATGGAGGAAAAGCTTTCTATGGTTTTTTTGAATTCGGATACATAGGTGTAGATTTTTTCTTTGTTTTAAGTGGATTTGTTATATATTCTGCACACTGCAATGATCAGAGCAGTTTTAATGCAGCTTTAATTTTCTGCAAAAAAAGAATCATAAGAGTATATCCTCCATTCATAGTTATATCTGTATCTTTATTGCTGATATATAACTTGTATCCAAGTTTAAGCAATGGAAACAGAGAGGTAAGCTTTACAAGCAGCCTCTTTTTACTCCCTGATTATCCTTCAAGGCCAGCACTGAGTGTTTCTTGGACACTCATGCATGAAATGTTGTTCTATACAGCATTCTTGTTGTATTTCTTTTCAAAAAAATTCTTCTATGTATTCTTCTGTGCATGGATATTGTTAATATTATTCATGTTAGGCGGATCTGAAAATACAACCATTGGATTTTTGTTGAATGTCCATAACTTGCAATTTTTCTTGGGGATGCTTGCAGCCATTGCAGTGAAAAAAGAAAAAGAGAAGTATTTTTATAATTTCATCGGGTTGCTGATCGTATTTACATCTCTCATCCTTAAAAAGGAACTACATGCATCCTACATGGAAGATCTGCATATTTTATTGAATGGCATCGGATTCATGTGTCTAACTATAGGTTTATGCTCTACAAAAAATCGTGTGGCATATCCAAGAATATTGATGTTTTTTGGTTCAGCATCGTATTCGATATACTTAATCCATGACCCTGGAATATCTATTTTAAATAGAATTTCAAGGAAAATATTTACTTACGGTATCAATTTACATCCTAATTACTACTTCACAGCTATCGCTTTATCCAGCTTGCTGCTTGGCATACTCTACTATTTAATATTGGAAAAGCCTGTCACTTCCTTCTTGAAAAAGAAATACTTAAAATATTCATGAACCAGTCTCAAACCTTGCTGACCAGCATTGTCCACAAGTTCCTTTCCGATCAGCTTGTTGACCGAAGAAGCATTTTGAAGAGCATGGATATCCTCAAAGAGTCTGGTTTAGTGCTGTCGGAATAAAAAAGGATTTACAGGAAGATACAACTAGCAAAGAAAGAGTGCTACTCGTTTGTCAAGGAATTTGGCTCGGCCACAAAGGAGTTGTAGTCGGCAGAAGAGGAGTTGTACTCGGCAAGAAAGAAGTCTGGCCGACTCCCAAAGGAGTTTGGCTTGGCCAAAAAAGAGTTCTAGCGACTAAGAAAGGAGTTGGAGTAAGCTGGAAAGGAGTGCGGCTTACTTACAAAGGAGTTGTAGTCGGCCAAACTCCTTGGCAACCGAATAGAAATGGTGCGTTTTGCCCTAGGATAGCTTTGCATCCTGATTGCCGTTGTTTCCCCGCTCCTTGAACAGCAAGAGCTAATCAGCCCTCTTCAATGATGAATGAGACCAGAGGTCTCATCACTTCCCTCCTTCCAGTTTGTCTGCCAGCATTTCTACCTGTTGTCTGACGCTGCTCTTCTGCACAATGTCGCGACTGACCGCTTTAATCGCATACAGCACTGTAGAGTGATCGCGATTGTAGAGACCGCCAATGTTGGCGAGTGAGTCTTCCGTGTATTTGCGGGTCAGATACATGCCTATTTGTCGAGGATAGGAGACTGCCTGTTTGCGAGAGCGAGAGACGAGTTCTTCAATTGAAACTCGGAATTGACTGCTCACCAATTCACGGATGGATTCGCCGCTCAGGCTTTTCCGATTGCTGAGATCAAGGCTGATCAAGCCCTCAAGCACCTCACGGACCATGTCGGTGTCTGGCGGGGCATTAGAGAGGCTGGCCTTCGCCCGCAGACCCAGCACGGCACTTTCTATGCGGCGGATATCCCCCTGAAGATGTTCAGCCAAGAGATGAATATGCTCGTCTGCCAAGACGAGATGGCTACCAGCAGCCTTGTGGCGAATGATCGCTGCCCTGGTATTATATTCTGGGGCCTTAATGTCCGTGACTAAGCCTGAAGTCATGCGGGAACGGAAGTCCTCATCTAGACCATTCAGGGAACGCGGGGCAACTGCGGAGGTCAAGATGACTCGCTTGCCTGCTTTGATCAGATAATCAAGGATGTTGTTCAGCTCTTCCTGGGTTTTAGTCTTGCCGCTGAGAGTATGCACATCTTCAACTAACAGCAAATCGCAGCCCTGAATGAATCGACCAGAGAACTGCTCCATCGTGTTCTCACGAATGCACTTGACCATTTCTGCAGAGAACTGCTGGGCTGTGAGATAGTGCAGCCGGGTTTGCGGGGCACTGTTCATTACCTGATGCACGACAGCTTGCGTGAGATGACTCTTGCCGAGACCTGTGCTGGAGGTCAGAAAAAGGCTGTTGCCAAAAGCAGGATCAGCATCGGCAATAGCGCGACAGGCTGCCCGGGCCAGCAGGTTCGATTCCCCGACCATGAACTGCTCAAAGGTGTAGCCAGGATGGAGTGAGCGAACCGCTGCTTTGAAGCGAGGCAAGCCGGGCAAACGCAGTTGCCCAGAGCCGTTTTGCTCTGGCTGGGGCGCAGCGGCAACAGCCGCCGAGACAGTCAGCGAAACCACTGGCGGGCTACCAGTTAAACTACCCAGACTGGCTTCAATCAGCTTGAGATAGCGATCTCTCACCCAAGAGCAGAAGAAGCGGTCAGGGCAAGCAATTTCCAGCAGCTGACTGCTCTCCCGCGCACAGACCAGCGGTTGAATCCAAAGACTGTACTCGCTTTCAGGGAGGGCAGCGCATAAAGTCTTTTTGACAGTGTTCCACAACATAGGAGCGGTTCCGGCAAGCAGCGGCATGGGAATGAAGAAGATGAACAAGCTACCCTTTCTTTTACCTGAAAACTGCTCAATCCGTCAAAAACGATACAGCCCGATTTACCTTTGCGGTTCTGCCTGCGGCAGCCTTTGCCTCGCAATCGGATTTTCACTCCCTTGCGCTTCAGTACAATCTAAAACCCTCCTGAACGCAGGCTTTCAGCTCGTTCTGACTTTATCATTTCTCATTTCCATAAGTTACTTGTTTTCTCCCCTGTTCTTACCTTGCTTGGGAGAAAACACAAGCTCACCTATCCTCATCCAATCTTAACCGTTCTCGCAAAAACGACATATTCCGCTCCTCCTCTCTATCTAGCAAAATCAGGCCGAGTGAGATTAAACTTTTTGATCTTATACCCAATCTGCCTTTGGGTCAGGCCCAGCTCTCGGGCAGCCCGGGCCTGCACCCAACCATGCCGAAGTAGAGCTGCCTCAACTTGTTCCCGTTCAAGATCTTCTAACGACTTGCGCCGCTGCGGAGTTGCCACTGCTGGTTGCGAGAAAGCTGGAACATCCTGGGTGAGCAGTGGTGCAGACAGTTTCTTAGGAGTGAAGAAATAATCAGGTAAGTCATCAAGGCAGAGCAGATTATCTGCTGTGAGAATCACCAACCGCTCAATCAGATTCTGTAGCTCACGCACATTACCGGGCCAGTCATACGCCGTCATGGCCTCCAGAAATTCCCTGCTCATCCGCACCTTCTTCTTATTGCGCTCGTTGCTCAGTTTGAGAAAATGATCAACCAGCATAGGAATGTCATCTTTCCTGTCCCGTAAGGAAGGCAAGATGATGGGCACCACGTTGAGGCGATAATACAGATCATTGCGGAAGCTGCCCTGGAGCACAGCCTGTTGCAGGCTGACATTGGTGGCGGCAATGATCCGCACATCTACTTTGATGGTGCGGTTGGAACCCAGTCGTTCAAACTGCTGCTCCTGTAAGACCCGCAGCAACTTAGATTGCAGGGGCAAGGGCATCTCCCCAATCTCATCAAGGAAGAGACTGCCTTTGTCGGCCATCTCAAATCGTCCAATGCGCGTGCCGCCTGCACCAGTAAACGCCCCTTTCTCATGCCCAAACAGCTCACTCTCCAACAAGGCTTCGGGCAGGGCCGCACAGTTAATCTTCACAAAAGGACTATTGCGACGTGGACTCCCCTCATGAATAGCTTGGGCAACCATTTCCTTCCCTGTGCCAGAATCACCCAACAGCAGTACTGTGGCCTGACTAGGTGCTACCCGTTCAATACTCCAAAAGACTTCCTGCATCGCCTTACAATGGCCAATGATGCAGTGTTTACGGTGTCGCTCATGCAGTTGGGCCTTGAGACTGATGTTCTCCTGTACCAGTTGCTGGCGGTCGCGACAAATCGCTTGATGAAGGCTGAGAAATTGGGCAATCAAAGTGGCAACTACGGTTAAGAACCGCACATCTTCCTCAAAAGAAACCTCTAGGCCAAACAGTCTGTCCACACTCAATACGCCCACTGGTCTCTCGCCTAATAAAACAGGTACGCCAATGAACGATATCTTTGTCTTACGGAAGAGTTGCCGCGCCCCAGTACGATTAAGAAACAGAGGCTCGCTGCTCACATCTGGGACAATGAAGGGCGAGGCAGTGCTGAAAACCTTGCCGCAGATGCCCTCATCCAGCTTATAGACACCACGTTGCTCCTCCTCCACGGTTAAGCCGTATGAAGCCCGGATACTGAGGCTTTGCCGATCTTCATCAAGCAAGGCCAACGTGGCCCGCTCCATACGAAGGGTGTCGTGCAGGACTTTCAGTATGGCTGACAAGGCTGTATCCAAATGCACAGCCGCATCAATCAGCTTGACGATGTGGTATAACGCTTGCAACTCCAGGGCTTCTGTAGAGCTACCTGAATCAGGGATAGGTGTGATGTCCTCGGCAAAAGTATATTTCATGGTGATCGAATCCTTATGGGAAAGTGTAAGCTGCTGATCAGGGCAAGGTGTTGTCTCTATCGAGTGATGCTGTTTTTCTCCAACGTACTTATGCGCCTCCGACTTATGTACGTATGTCTATCAGACCTATGTACATAAGTCTGTCAGGCATATGTACGTTACTCTTGCAGACCTATATACGTTCCAGTTTCTGATACAAGCTGGAAGCCTTGCAGAACAGCTGCTGTTCGCTGAGGGCCTGTTCACTGGTACGCAGCTGCCGGGTTAACTGTTGGAGTTCGCTTTCTTTAAGATGGAGGCCCTGCTTCTCTAACTGGAGTGCCACTGCCCGTCTGCCAGTTTTTTGACCATAGCGGAGAATGCGTTGGCTGCCCACGCGCTCAGGCGCATAAGGCTCGTAGGTTGCAGGACAAACGCTGAGGCCATGTTGATGCAAGCCACTCTCGCAAGTGAATATTTCCGTGCCAACAAGAGGATGATTAGCAGCAATGCTTCTCCCAGCTGCGGCAGCTACAGTTTGACAAAGTGTAGGCAGATGCTCAGGTTTATACTTTTTATTTCCCTGGACTAAAGCCAGATACCCAGCTGCCTCTTCAAGACGGCAACAACCAGCCCGTTCACCCAAACCCAGCACTGCTGCATCGAGACTGCTAGCACCAGCCTCAAGAGCAGCGATAGAATTAGCAGTGGCCATCCCGAAATCATTATGACAGTGCACACCAACAGGCAGGTTGATCGCGCCTTTCACTGCAAGTACCAAGGCACGCATCGTCCCTGGTGAGCAGATGCCGACGGTATCTGCAAGACGAATCCGGCTTGCCCCGTGCTGCTCCGCCAGCTGCGCTGTTTCCAGGACAAAGGGTAGCTCGGCTCGGGAGGCATCTTCTAAGCCAACAGAGACCTGCGGGATACCTAGGGAGAAGGCTTGACGAATAGAGCGTACTAAGGTGGCGCGCAACCAGGTTCGGTCTTTACGCAAACGTGTGTGAAGATGGCAATCAGAAACAGGTATGGACAGGGAAAGTACGTCAGGCTGACAAGCCGCAGCAAAGGCAATATCCTCTGCCCGACAACGGCACCAGAGGGCAAGACGGCAGGATTTGGCCGTGAGGGCGCGGGCTTCTTGCAGCAGCTCTGGTAAACAGCTCTGCAAGGGTGATGCTGGCCCTAGCTCAATCTCATCAATACCAACTTGGCACAGGCCCGCAATAATCTGCAAGCGGGCTGCTGGATTAAAGAGAACACCTGGGGCTTGCTCCCCTTCTCTCAGGGTGGAATCAATGAGTTCGCAACTGTGCATCCACTGCCTCCGCTTGGCTCTACTGACAAAAGTGGCATCGTTAAGACAAGAGTATTCAAAAAATGTGCCAGTCTGGACAAATTCGGCAGCCATGTTCTGATAACACGGAATTCCGCTACCTTTCAGGCGGCTGCTAGTAGCTACTACGCAACAGGCCTGATTATGGATGCACAATATCGTTACAAGACAGGTGATAAGCAGGACAAAACTGTAGGACAAGAGAAGCATTGCCTGATGGTTGTAGCACTGAATTCAAGCCAATTGCTGCCTATCCAGGGAGTATGCAAAATTCAGTGGCAGATATTCAGCGATATATGGTCATCAACATCTTCTGGCCCGCTCCCACAACAGCACAGCAGCGGGTGATGATTTCTTGCATCCATCCTACCGAAAAATCGTCTTCCTGCTGTCCGCTGCTTGCTTTCTGCCAGGCAGAGGAAGTATAGTGAGGCCGGATGCGATGAAATACTGCGCAATCTGTCCACATTCAAGAATAAATATAACCTTCCCGGAGAACGCATGGAAGAACAAGCTCAAGCCAGCAGACAGAAAGACCCTGCCAGCCTGCCCGTGCCCGACATTCTGCCGATCATGCCGCTGCATGGTTTTGTCTTTTTCCCCGGCATGGGATTCCCGCTCCAAATAGGGAGTACCTCGGCCATGCAGCTCGTTGATCATGTCATGACCGGCGACCGAATGATCGGCTTAGTGCTGTGCCATAAAAAGCAAGCCTCGGTCAACGAGGAGATCACTAGCAAAGATTTACAGCGGGTTGGCGTGGTTGGCTATGTCCATAATGTGACCAAATTCGATGAGGGCTATTATCATGTACTGATCAGCGGAGTCCACAAGATCGCTGTGACGGAATACACCCAAGAGTTGCCTTGGATTAAGGGTAACATTACCCGGCTGCCCATGTTTTTTGACGAGGAGAGCAGTGAGTTACAGGCAATGATCCTCAACATCCGCAACCAGTTTAAAAAGCTGGGTAAGTTGATGGACATGCCAGAGGAGATTATTGCCACCCTTGGCGCGATCACCGACCCGTATCATATTGGCTACTTAGTTGCCTCACAGCTCAACCTCAAGGTCGAGGAAGAGCAGGAAATCTTAGAAATTGTCGAAATTAATCTTCTCCTGCACCGAGTAGCCCGTGAGCTGAATAAGCGGCTTGAAACGGTGGCGATGAGCAACAAGCTCCAAGAGGACATCAAAAAGGAGATTGACGGCAAGCAGAGGGAGTTCTTTCTTCGTCAGCAGATGGAGGCCATCCGCAAGGAGCTTGGGGAGGAGTCTGATGGCAAGGCCGAGCTGACCGAACTGCGCAAGAAGGCCGAGGCCGCCGGTCTGAGTGAGGAAGCGCAGAAGGCGGTGAACAAAGAGCTGGCCCGTTTGGAGAGGATTTCACCTTCCTCACCGGAACACTCGGTGGCCCGCAACTATGTGGACTGGATCCTCGATCTGCCGTGGAACAAGACCACTGAAGACACGCTTGATCTGGACAAAGCCGAGCAGGACTTGGACAACGAGCATTACGGCCTCGGCCAGGTGAAGAAGCGCATCCTTGAATTCCTTGCTGTGCGCAAGCTGAAGAACGACATTCAAGGGCCGATTCTTTGCCTTGCCGGTCCTCCGGGCGTGGGCAAGACTTCCCTTGGTCAGTCTATTGCTAAGACCATGGGCCGCAAGTTCATTCGCATGGCCTTGGGCGGACTGCGTGACGAGGCCGAGATACGCGGCCATCGGCGCACCTACATTGGCGCATTGCCGGGCCGGATCATCCAGAGTCTGAAGCGGGCGGACTCCAAGAACCCGGTGGTGCTCTTAGACGAAATAGACAAACTCGGCAGTGATTTCCGGGGCGATCCCTCCTCCGCCTTGCTCGAAGTGCTGGATCCTGAGCAGAACGCTACCTTCCGCGACCATTATCTGGACATGGAGTTTGACTTGTCCAAGATACTCTTCATCGCCACGGCCAACATGCTCGACACCATCCCCGGCCCGCTGCGTGACCGCATGGAGGTGGTGGAGCTGTCCAGTTACACCGAGAATGAGAAGGTGGATATCGCCCGCCGCTATTTGCTGCCCAAGCAACTTCAGGAACACGCGCTTACCCCGGACAATCTGGAGATGGGCGACGCGGCATTGCTGGAACTAATCCGCTCCTATACCCGTGAGGCGGGCGTGCGCAACTTGGAGCGCGAGCTGGCCTCTGTCTGCCGGGGCGTTGCGGCCAATATTGTTCGCGGCAACAAGGAGAAGATTGTGGTCAGGCCGGAGAACCTGCATGATTACCTCGGCGTGGTGCGCTACTTCCCGGAGGTCAAAGCCCGCAACTGGGGCGCCGGATTGGCCACAGGTCTGGCGTGGACACCAGTTGGCGGCAAGATACTCTTCATTGAGACCTCGAAGATGAAGGGCAAAGGCGGCCTCAGTCTGACCGGCAAACTTGGCGACGTGATGAAGGAATCCGCCGCCGCCGCCCTGACCTATCTCCGCTCTCATGCGACCGCCTTGAGCATTGATGAGGATGTGTTTTCGCAGATTGATCTGCACGTCCATGTGCCGGAAGGCGCGACTCCCAAGGACGGCCCTTCTGCTGGCGTGGCCATGGTCAGCGCGCTCTACTCGGTGATCAGCGGCAAACCGCTGCGCCGCGACGTGGCCATGACCGGTGAGATCACCCTGCGCGGCGACGTGCTGCCAGTCGGCGGCATCAATGAGAAGGTGCTGGCCGCCTTGCGGGCCGGGATCAAAGAACTGGTGCTGCCGCCGCAGAACGAGAACGATGTGCTGGAGATGCCTGAGAAGGTGCGCAAGGAGGCTGTGTTCCGCTACCCGCACACCATCGAGGAAGCTCTGGAGTTTGTTCTCGACAAGCAGGCGGGGCAATAGCTTTCCTGCATAAGCTGCAACTTGAGCAGGGGCGAAAAATTTTTCGCCCCTATATTGCCACCGGCTTGCATCCGGCATGGATCCTAAATACATGCTGGCATGTATCGTGGAAACCATATAGCATGTACCGACAATACATGCCAGCATGTTTTTCAAAACATGCCAGATAGTATTGCTGGTACATGCCTGCATGTATTTGGGGAACATGCCAGCATGTATTGGGCATGGATGGAAGAGAGGCTGCGTCGCGCTCCGGCGCAGGGCCGCTGTTTACCAAGAATGACATCACCCAAGAGGTTTGAGAGTTATGCTGGGCTGGTTTAAAAAGAAATTCTTCCAACAGGATGAGCCTGCGGCAGTTGCTGCCACTCCGCCTGCCGGACAGGAGGCTGCCTCTTCGCGGCCACCGCCGGCGGCAGGTGTTGAGCAGCAGAAACCCTCGATGTTCAAGCGGCTGCAAGAGCGTCTGGGCAAGAGCCGGGACGCGTTTGTCCACCGCCTTGACCGCCTGTTGTTAGGCCGGAAGAAGATTGACCAGGAGCTGTATGACGAGCTGGAAGAGCTGCTGATCACTGCCGATCTCGGCGTGAACACCGCCCTGCATCTGCTGGAGACGGCCAAGGCGCGGGTCAAGCGCGACCAGCTCAGTGATCCGCAGGCATTGAAGCAGGTGCTGCGCGATCAGATTCTCGCCTTCCTCCTCGCCTCCGACCGCCCTGCGGAGCTGGCTCTGCCGGAGCATGGCCCCTTTGTGCTTATGGTTGTGGGCGTGAACGGCGTGGGCAAAACCACCTCCATCGGCAAGATAGCGGCCAAGTTTGTCAAAGCAGGACAGTCCGTGCTGCTGGTGGCGGGCGACACCTTCCGCGCTGCGGCCATTGACCAGCTCAAGATATGGGGCGAGCGCGCCGGAGTCGAGGTACATGCCGGGCCGCCGAAAGCGGATCCTTCCTCAGTGGTCTTTGACGGCGTGGCCAAGGGCATTGCCAAGAACTACGACGTGATCATCATTGACACTGCCGGGCGGCTGCACACCAGCGTCAACCTGATGGAAGAGCTGAAGAAGATCAGACGGGTGATCGGCAAGAACCTGCCTTCTGCCCCGCACGAGGTCATGCTGGTGCTGGATGCCACCACCGGCCAGAACGCCCTCTCGCAGGCCAAGCTCTTTCATGAGGCGGTCGGCGTGACCGGCCTGACTCTGACCAAATTAGACGGCACGGCCAAGGGCGGCATAGTCGCCAACATCTGCCACGAGTTGAAAATACCGGTGCGCTTCATCGGCATCGGCGAGCAGGCCGACGACCTGCGCGACTTTGATCCGCATGAGTTTGTTGACGCGCTGTTCAGCCGTGATGACGCGGACAGCGAACCGCAATCAGTCTGACCCGCCAGCCTCCTGATGGGAAACCGGCAATCCAGCACGCCCGGCTGCGGCGGCTGCCTCCTGATCATAGTCCTTATTCTGCTGGCCATTGGCGGCTGGCAGGCAGTGGGGAATTTTGTCTCGCTGCTTCTTTTCCTCCTCATAGCTGTTCCGCTGGTCGGAGCCGCCGCTTTCTTCGGCTTCGTCTATTCCATGCGCAAGCGGGCCGCCGCCTATGAACGCTCGCAGACTGCCAGCCACAACCGTTTCGTCCATCTTTTAGTCAACATTCTCGTCTGCATCGCCAAGGAGGACGGACGCTTCACCCAGTCTGAGCTGCGGACGATGCTCGACTTCTTCCAGAACTCGCTCCGGTATAATCAGGAGCAGATGTACTGGGTCAAGCAGCTGATCAAAGAAGCTAAAGACCGCAGCCAGGACTTGGAGCAGCTGCTGACCGAATTCCGCAGCAGCTTCGCCTACGAGCCACGCTTGATCCTGCTGGAGTTGATCTACCAGATCATCTACACCACCAAGCCGGTGCTGGAGCAGGAGCTGGAGCTTGCCCGCCGCATCGCCGCCTTCCTCCAGATCAGCACCTATGAGCGGCAGACGATTGAGAACAAGTACCGCTACGGCCACCATGCCAGCAGCGGCGCAAGCCCGGCGACAGCGGCCAGCCAGGAGCTGCGGTACCGCACGGTCTTAGGCGTGGAGGAGAACGCCGACTTCGCCGTGATCAAGAAAGCCTATCGCCAGCTTTCCATGCAGTATCATCCCGACAAGGTGGCCCATCTCGGCGCGGAGTTCAAGCGCGTGGCTGAGGAGAAGATGAAGGAGATCAACGCGGCGTATGACTATTTCCGCAGGAAGTTTGAGCGAACTGCGTAACTCCTGCGTACAGTCGATGTAAGCCAGAGTATACCTGAATTTTCTATTTTCAACTTTTAGCTCTATTCTATGAAATGTCCCTACTGCGGCCAGTTGGACAACCGGGTGATTGATTCCCGCCTAAGCCGCGACAAAACCATCACCCGGCGGCGGCGGCACTGCACAGCCTGCGAGCAGCGCTTCACCACCTATGAGCGCATCGAGATGACCCTGCCCATGCTGGTGAAAAAGGATGGTCGCCGCGAATCCTGGGATCGGGGCAAGATACTACTTGGCCTTGAAAAAGCCTGCGAAAAGCTGCCGGTGAGCATGGAGCAGCTTGATGCCTTTGTGGACCGCATCGAACGCAGGCTTCAAGACGTGGGCGGCAAGGAGATTCCTACCTCGCAGCTGGGCGAATGGGTGATGGAGGCTTTGCCGGAGATTGACGTGGTGGCCTATGTTCGCTTTGCCTCGGTCTATCGACAGTTCAAGGATGTTAATGAGTTCATGGACGAACTCAAGCACTTTCTCGGCAAGGGCAAAGGCGGGCAGCCCTGATTGATGGACGACAGCGGTTACATGCGCCTGGCCCTTGAGCTGGCCCAAAAAGGACAAGGCCGCACGGCACCGAATCCCTGCGTCGGGGCCGTGCTTGTCCGGGAGGGACAGGTTGTCGGGAGCGGCTGGCATCATAAGGCGGGAATGCCTCACGCTGAGGTCAACGCGATTGCTGAGGCTGGAACGGCCTGTGTCGGGGCAACGCTCTACGTCACCTTGGAACCCTGCAACCATACCGGCAAAACGCCGCCCTGTACCCAGGCTGTGCTGGCGGCAGGCATCCGGCGCGTGGTGGTTGGCATGGCTGATCCCAATCCAATAGCCGCTGGTGGCGCGGATTTCCTCCGCAGTCACGGCATTGACGTGGAAATGGGCGTGCTAGAACAGGAATGCCGCCAGCTTAATCACCCTTTTATCAAGCATTCTCTCACTGGTTTGCCCTGGGTCGTGATGAAGGCAGGCATGAGTTTGGATGGCAAGATCAGTAAACTACAAGGGCAGGGCGGGCCAATCACTGGGCCGGAGTCACGGCAGCGGGTGCATGAGCTGCGCAATCAGCTTGATGTTATTTTGATTGGCATTGGCACGGCATTGATTGACAACCCCTTGCTCACCACCCGGATCGAGAATGGACGCGACCCTCTTCGGGTGATTTTAGACAGCCAGCTCCGCCTGCCGCCAGAAGCCAAGTTGCTACAGCAGCAATCTACGGCGCAGACGTGGATTTTTTGCGAGCACCAGGCTGCTGCTGAAAAACAGCAGAAGCTGGAGGAAGCAGGCGCGATTATTTATCGAGTGGATGCTGACGACCACGGGCAGCTTGATCTCAAGCAAGTAGTCCAACGCCTGGGCACGTCTGGCCTTTCCTCAGTTTTGGTGGAAGGCGGCGCGGCAGTGCATGGAGCTTTTCTGCGGGCAGGGCTAGTGGACGAGGTGTATCTCTTCATTGCCCCGTATTTCATTGGTGATACAGGCCTATCTTTGCTGGTCGGCAGTCAGTTTGACCAGCTGAGGCTGGTCGAAACAACGACCGAGAAACTTGGTCAGGACACCTTGCTGCACGGCTTGCTGCAAAAGCTCTAAAGTCTGTTAAGGTGAGCTGATAACTCGGAGAAAACATTCCTTTCTTGCTCGGTTGCCAAGGAGTTTGGCTTGGCAACAGAGGAGTTCTGCCAACTTGGAAAGAAGTTGTAGTCGCTAGGAAAGGAGTTTAGCCGAGTAGCAAAGGAGTTCTACTCGGCAGAAAAGAAGTCTTGCCGACTTGGAAAGGAGTTTGAGTCGGCCAAACTCCTTTGCGGCTAACTAAGAAAGCAGTTTGGCCAAGCCGAACTGCTTTCCTGCCGAGTAGAACTCCTTTCTGGCCGAGCCAAACTCCTTGCCAAACGAGCAAGAAAGGAATTTACGCAGTCCCTGCTGGAGAGATAATTTGATCAACTAGCTGCATTCCTGGCTCGACTCTGGCATTTTCCCAGACTATACATCGTGTAAGCTGTGCTTTTTCGCCAATCACCGCGCCAGAACCAACCACACCCCAGTCGTCAAAAATCACCCCTGCACCGATTTGGGCTTGGCTGCTTATGACCCAAGACGGCGGTGTTTCTGCGAGCAGGCGGCGGTGCAAGTCAAGGTAATCAGCGGGAGTGCCAATGTCCTGCCAGAAGCAGCCGTCAACCCGGAGAAAGCCGATCTGGCCGCGTTGCGCGAGCTGCTCGTAGAGATCAATAATGTGGAAAAAGCCTTGCGCTGGAATCTGCGCAACTACCTCCCGATTGACGATGTGGATGCCTGTGAAAGCCAGCCGGGTTTCGCCCTCTATCGCTTGGCCAAAACCGCAAACCCTACTGCCCTGCACCCGGACGGTGTTGAAGCGGGGGTAGTCGTGCAGAGCCAGGGTGACAGCGGAGTTGCCTGCGGTATGGGTCATGAGCAGACGGCGCAGGTCGATATGATGATAAAGATCAGCGTTCATCACTAAAACCGGCCCGTCAGTAAAATGCGCTAAGGCCTTGCGGAGGCCGCCGCCAGTACCAAGCACTTCCTGCTCGTGCTGAAGAATGACCTCTGGCCGGTCTGCAACAGCGGCGGCTATCTGCGGGGCGAGATGGTGACTGTTGACTACCACCCGCCCACAGCCAGCTTTGACCAGCTTATCGAGCAGAATGTGCAATAAAGGCACATTGCAGATAGGAAAGAGTGGTTTGGGACAGATAAGGGTGTATGGACGCAGCCGGGTGCCGAATCCGGCTGCGAGAAGCATCGCCTGCATGTATTCAAGAAGTTAGGCCGCAAACTCCTCATCCCGTGCCATCTCAGGATAAAGCGGTACAGCCTCGCAGAGTTCCCGCACTTCCTGCCGCACTTGGGCGATCACCGCCGGAGTTCTGGAGGTCAGCACCCGATTGATCCAGTCGGCGATTTTGGCCATCTCCGGCTCTTTCAGTCCTCTGGTGGTCACGGACGGCGTGCCGATGCGGATGCCGCTGGTGACGAAGCGCGGCTGGGTGTCAAAGGGGATGGCGTTTTTGTTCACGGTCAGACCCGCCTCTTCGAGCAGATGCTCGGCCTCTTTGCCGGTCAGCCCCTTGCTGCTCAGGTCAATCAGCAGCAGGTGGTTGTCTGTGCCGCCAGAGACAATGCGGAAGCCGTGGCCTGTGAGCTGCGCAGCCAGCGTCTGGGCGTTGGTCACAACCTGCCGCTGATATTGGCGGTACTCCTCGGTCATTGCCTCTTTGAAGCTGACCGCCTTAGCTGCCATCACATGTACCAGCGGCCCGCCCTGAATGCCGGGGAAGATGTTGGAGTCCAACGCCTTGGCATATTCCTTCTTCGCCAGAATCATCCCGCCTCTGGGACCGCGCAGGGTCTTGTGGGTGGTTGTGGTGACAAAGTGGGCGTGCGGCACGGGCGAGGGATGCACTCCGGCAGCCACCAATCCGGCGATGTGGGCCATATCCACCATGAACAGGGCACCGACCTTATCGGCAATGCGGCGGAAGCCCTCGAAATCAATGATGCGCGGATAGGCACTGGCACCGGCCACGATCAGCTTGGGCCGGTGCTCTAAGGCGATGCGCTCTACCTCGGCCATGTCAATGGTCTCGGTGTCAGGCCGCACTCCGTAGGAGACGAAATGGAAGAGCTTGCCAGAGAAGGAGACCGCCGCGCCATGCGTGAGATGGCCGCCGTGGGCCAAGTCCATGCCCAGCACGGTGTCGCCAGGCTTGAGGGCAGCGAAATAGACCGCCATGTTGGCTTGGCTGCCCGAATGCGGCTGGACGTTGACGTACTCGGCTCCAAAAATCTCCTTGGCCCGCTCAATGGCCAGCAACTCGATCTTGTCGGCGTAGTCGCAGCCGCCGTAGTAGCGTTTGCCGGGATATCCTTCCGCGTATTTGTTGGTGAAAATAGACCCCTGCGCCTCCAGCACCGCCGGAGAGACGATGTTCTCCGAGGCGATCAGTTCCAGCTGGTTGGCCTGCCGCTCCAGCTCGTACTGAATATATTGATGCACATCTGGGTCAGTCTGTTTCAAGGTCGCCATGATATTCGCCTTCTGTATGATTTGCATGTCATGCAATAAAAAACGGCAGCACCGTGAGGGCTGCCGGAAGCATCCGTTTGAATTTTCCTTCTCATTCTGCCGCTGAAGAGCTGCCACTGCGCTTCAGCTCCCTGCTGATGATCTCTTTGATGAAGGCGGGCATTTCCTGCTCCTGATTCGCCGCCCGATCCTTCAAGGCTTCATACTGGCTGATCTCTTCGCCCTGCCAGAGCAGATCAAGCCGCCGCAGCGGACGCATGGCAGTATGCGAATACTGCTCAGGATATGCCCAGTAGCATTCAGCGCAGACCGCAGGATTTTTCAGACTGATCCAGTTGTCGCAATGCTCGCAGCACCATGATTTCGCGCGGTTTGCCGAAGCAGAGAGCAGCATAAAATCATCTGGGTTCAGTTCGCCAGAAGTCTTGTCGCCCTGAATTGCAAACGGAATCCGATGATCAATCTGAAGCTCGTTGGCGGCAAGCTCTTCTCGGTAGATGCAGCAGCGGCAGCCATGTTTCTCCAGCAAAGCCTCTTTCAGCTTTTTCGACAAGACGGTTCTGCCGGAAAGTTTCCTCGTTGCTGCCTGCTCAAATCTGCCAAAGCGGTAGGCGGCGATTTTTCTGCCGTCTGAGCCAGTCACGCGGAAAGTTTCCAGCGGAATGCTATGTTCCCGGACATCGCGCACCGCTCGTGGCGGATGATTGTAGCCGTGCCGCTCTTTCAGTTCTTCCGTGGTGACAAAGCCGTACTGAATGATATGCTCAATGACTGTGCGCGGACGTTTGGCAGTGACTTCCCGACATAAGGCCAAAATTCTCTCATCACAGTCGGACATACGCTTTCTTTTTTTCAAAGAGCGGCAGCTGCCCCCACTGCGGCTTTTTGCATTTCTGCGGCTCTGCTGCTTGGTGCTGCAACAATAGCTCGGAAAGATAGAGCGATTCGCGGGTGATTTCTTTTTTACCCAGCAGCGTGGCTTGCGATGACCTGCCCGCTTCTATTTCCAGCCGTTTCAATTTCAAACTGTCAGGCAGCTCTTTGCCGTATGTCCTGTTGCCGCAGCAGCCATCATAGCTGATGAGATACGGCACCTCTTTTTTATTCAACTCATGCAGAAAATCAACAAACTCATCATGGTTTATGCCGGAGCAATATCTGCTGTCGCGCTCGCCGCAGACTCCTTGATAAGGCGGATCCATATAGACCAAATCTGTTTTTTCTATATCCTCCAGCATCTCTTGATAATGCAGACAGGAAACTGCTGTCCTGCCTTTGAGCAAGGCGGAAACACCGCAGATGTTGTTCCGCATCGTCTCCGGTTTTGCACCCTTTCGCCGCTTATCAGGGCTTTGATTGAATTCACCCACGCTGTTGTAGCGCACCGCGCCTTTCACACAGCGGGAGAGCAGATAGAGAAAAATGCCGGGATCGCTCGTGTTGTTAAAGTCCTTTCGCGCTTTGTAATAATGCCCTTCGCTGTCCGCAAGCTGCTCATGCCACAGAGTTTTGTAAAAATCAGCCAGCTCGTCCGGTATGTTGATGATACTCTGCAAGAGTTCAGCCAGCGGCTTGTTGCAATCATTGAGCCAATACCGTTCCGCCCTGCCTACAGCGGCGCAGGCGATGCTCACCGCCCCTGTCCCGGCAAACGGCTCAACCAGCCGTTCAACTTTTGCCGGAAAATACTGCAAGATCAGCGGGGCAAGATTTCTCTTGCTGCCCTGATACTGGACAGGATGCGGGATTTTCATGGTCAACTCAGCATATCCAGCCTGCACTGGTGCCTGCCGCCTGCGAACTCCGTCGCCATCCAAGTGCGCACGATTTCCAAGGCTAGCTCCGGGCCGATCACCCGTGCGCCGAGGCAGAGGACGTTGGCGTTGTTGTGTTCGCGGCTCATGCGGGCGGTGAAGGCTTCGTGGCAGAGCGCGGCCCGGATGTCCCGGTGCCGGTTGGCGGCGATGGACATGCCGATGCCGGTGCCGCAGATGAGGATGCCTCGCTCGCAGGTGCCTGATTGTACTAAGGCGCAGACCTTTTCAGCGAAATCAGGATAATCCACCGATGCCAGACCGAAGCAGCCTACTGATTCGACCTCATGCCCGGCCTTGATCAAAAACTCAATCACCTGCTGCTTCAGCTCAAAGCCGCCGTGGTCACTGCCAACAGCAATTCTCACGATCTCAGCCTTCAAACCGCTTCATGATAATGACCCCGTTGGTGCCGCCGAAGCCAAAGGAATTGGACATTGCCGCCTGGATTTTTGTCTCGCGGGCCGTATTCGGCACATAGTCCAAATCGCAGGCCGGATCAGGATTCTCGTAATTCGTGGTTGGCGGAATGCACTGATGATACAACGTGAGCGCGGTAAAAGCCGCCTCAATGCCGCCTGCGCCGCCGAGCATGTGGCCGGTCATGGATTTGGTCGAGCTGACCGCCAGTTTGTAGGCATGATCGCCGAAGACCGTCTTGATCGCCGCCGTCTCGCAACTGTCGTTGAGCGGCGTGGAAGTGCCGTGGGCGTTGATGTAGTCAATCTCGTCCGGGTTCATGCCCGCGCTGCGGAGGGCCATTTTCATGCAGCGGGCCGCGCCTTCGCCGTTGTCGGGCGGCGCGGCAATATGATAGGCATCGCTGCTCAGGCCGTAGCCGACCAGCTCCGCGTAAATCTTGGCCCCGCGCCGCTTGGCTGACTCCAACTCCTCAATCAGGATCATGCCTGCGCCTTCAGCCATGACGAAGCCGTCGCGGTCGCGATCAAAAGGCCGCGAAGCATGTTCAGGATCTTCGTTGCGGGTGGAAAGGGCTTTCATCGCCGCAAAACCACCAACCGCCATCGGACAAATAACCGACTCCGCACCGCCGGTAACAGCGATATCGCAATCGCCAAAAAGAATGTGCCGATAGGCCTCGCCTACGGCATGGGTACCAGCAGCGCAGGCGGTGGATAGAGCCAGATTCGGGCCTTTAGCTCCTAGCCGCATGGATATGTGGCCAGAAGGCATATTGGGGATCATCCTCGGCACCAAAAAGGGGGTAATCCGGCGCGGCCCCTTGGCCAGCAGTACCGAATGGTATTCCTCAATCGTTGGCAACCCGCCCATGCCGCAGCCGGTGATCACGCCAACCCGCTCTGCCAGGGCCTCGGTGATTTCCAAGCCGCTGTCCTCTGCTGCCATTACTGCTGCGGCCACGCCATACTGGACAAAATGATCAAGATTTTTAGCCTGCTTCGGCTCAAACCAGCGTTCTGGCTCAAAGTCCTTGACCTCGGCGGCAATTCGCGAGGCATGAGCAGAAGCATCAAAGCGAGTGATCGGCCCGACACCACTGCGCCCGCTCATCAGCCCTTGCCACGTCTTATCTGTTCCAGTACCCAGCGGGGTCACGAGGCCGACCCCAGTCACCACAACCCGTCGTTTCATCCAACTGATCCTGTTGATTTTGTCGGCTTCTGACCCTATGCCGTGCGACACCAGCTATGCCTGATGCTGCTCTACGTAGGTAATGGCATCCTGAACAGTCTTAATTTTCTCGGCATCCTCATCCGGGATCTCCACATCAAACTCTTCTTCCATCGCCATGATCAATTCGACCTGATCCAAAGAATCTGCGCCGAGGTCATCAATAAAAGAGGCTTTTGGCACTACTTTCTCTTTATCTACACTGAGCTGCTCCACAATGATGTCGATCATCTTCTCTGCAACTGCCATGCTCGTTCTCCTGATAGTTCTTTTTTAGATATGCAAAAATTTCGGAC
Organism: Candidatus Electronema sp. PJ; assembly: GCF_048287395.1. Lineage (NCBI taxonomy): Bacteria > Pseudomonadati > Thermodesulfobacteriota > Desulfobulbia > Desulfobulbales > Desulfobulbaceae > Candidatus Electronema > Candidatus Electronema sp. PJ. Next base: position 23,406 of record NZ_JBLWEO010000075.1, read on the forward strand.
GGAAATCCGCCGTTCCGAACAGTTGTTCCTCGCGCTGAACTGCCTTGTCCGCGCTTGCAAACGCTCCACTTGCGGCTGCGAACGCCTCGTTTCACACTGCGAACGAGATGTTTGAAGCTTGAAATACCTCGTTTGCAACCGCAAGCACCTCATTCAACGCTTCAAACGCCCCATTGCACGCATCGAATGCGACGTTTAAAACATCAAATGCCTCATTTGAAGCTGCGAATGCTTCATTCAACGCTTCAAACGCCTCGTTTCAAGCGTCGAATGCAACGTTTGAAACATCAAATGCCTCATTGTAAACCGCGAGCGAGGCACTTGAAGCGTAAAACGCCTCGTTTGAAGCCTCGGATGCGGCGTTCGCAGTGCCCAGCAAGGCATTTGAGGCAGGCTTTCCGCCTTAATTGCCCATGTACATGCCGCCATTGACATGCAGCGTCTGACCGGTGACATAGCCGCTTTCCTCGGCGGCGAGATAGGCCACGGCGGCGGCCACGTCTTCCGGCTGGCCGATGCTGCCGAGCGGAATGTTGGCAAGGATGCTCTCCTTGATCTCCTCTGGCAGCTCGGTGGTCATGTCCGTGACAATATACCCCGGCGCAACGCAGTTGACCGTAATTTTACGCGAGGCCAGCTCTTTGGCCATTGATTTGGTCAGGCCGATCAGCCCTGCCTTGGCTGCCGCGTAGTTCACTTGGCCCGCGTTGCCGACGCAACCGATCACCGAGCTGATGTTGATAATCCGGCCCCAGCGTTTCTTCATCATCCCGCGCATCGCCTCTTTCGAGCAGACAAACGCGCCCTTGAGATTGGTGTTCAGCACCGCGTCCCAGTCCTCGTCCTTCATCCGGGCCATCAGGCCGTCGCGGGTGATGCCGGCGTTGTTGATCAGTATATCAACTCCGCCGTGGTCTGTGGAAATTGTTTTCACCGCGTTCTGCACTGCCGCGCTGTCGGTCACGTCAAAGCCGATGACAAAGCCCTTGCCGCCCGCAGCGGTAATTTCCGCCAAAACCTCTTCAGCAGCAGCGGCCCGGCTGACGTAGTTGATGCCGACGTTCGCGCCCTGAGCGGCCAAACGCAGGCAGATTGCCCGGCCTATGCCTCGGCTGCCGCCGGTGACTAACGCTGTTTTTTCTGCAAGTGTCATAGCCTGCGCTGCTCCCTGATTTTCTGCGTCAGCAGGGGAAGGATTTCAAATAGATCGCCGACCAAGCCGTAGGTGGCGAGGTCGAAGATCGGGGCTTTTTCGTCCCGGTTGATGGCGACAATGGTTTCGGCGGACTGCATCCCGACCGTGTGCTGCACCGCGCCGGAAATGCCGCAGGCGATGTAGAGCTTGGGGCTGACCGTCTTGCCGGTCTGGCCAACTTGACAGGGATAGCCTATCCAGCCTGCATCCACAGCGGCCCGCGAGGCGGACACCGCGCCGTTCAGCTCGGTCGCCAGCTCGTGGAGCAGGGCAAAGCCTTTCTCGCTTGCCAAGCCGCGCCCGCCGCTGACCAGCACTTCCTTTTCCTGAATATTCGCCTGCTGCTCTTGGCTGAACACCGTTTCCAGCACCTCGACCTTGGAAGCCAGCAGCTCCGGCGCAAGAGCAACCTTGATCACCTCGCCAACACGGGCCGAATCAGGCGCAAGCGGAGCCATGACATTAGGCCGCACGGTCGCCATCTGAGGCCGTGTCTGCGGGCATTCGATGGTTGCCATGATGTTGCCGCCAAAAGCCGGGCGGGTTTGCAGCAGCACACCGTCTTCCGGGCGGATGGCAAGGGCGGTGCAGTCGGCAGTCAGGCCCGCGCCCAAGGCATTCGCCACCTGCGGAATGACTGAACGACCAATGGCAGTTGCCCCGGCCAGCACCACTTCAGGTTTATGCTGAAGAATCAAATGCTCCAAGACCTTGCCGTACACGTCCTCGCGGTACTGAGCAAGGGCGGGGTCATCGGCGAGCAGCACCTTATCCGCGCCCGCCGCGATCAGCTCGGCAGCCTTGTTTTCGACATTGGCACCCAGCAGTACGGCGGTCAGCGCAGTGCCGCGCTGATCAGCCAGCTTTCTGCCGATGCCCAGCAGCTCGAAAGCCACTGGCGCAACCACGCCGTGCCGTGCTTCGGCAAAGACCCAGATGCCAGACCACGCGGACAGGTCGCTTGGCGCGGCTTTGGCGGCGGTTTCAATGCGCAAGGCACCGGGTTCGCAGTTGTCCACGCAGGAGCCGCAGAGCTTGCATCCATCGCCGACCACGGCAACGCCGTCCTTGAGGATGATAGCTCCAAAGGCGCAGTTGGCTTCGCAGACTCCGCAGCCGATACATAAGGTGGTGTCAACTATGAGCATATTATTTCGCTCAGAAAGTTTGGCTTGCTTGACTGCTATTGTTTACAGACAAAATTTGCCAAGTCACTCTTGCTGGAACCCGGTACAAGATCGAACCACTTTGTTGGATTTTCTTTTATAGCCGCAGGAGACTCTTCGCTATAGCCCAACTCTCGCATTTGCATAGTTGCGCAGTTGGTCTCTGTTTTGGTGTATCCAACGCTGTCAACGCCGACACGTTTATGCAAAGCTGTGACAACATCTCCGTTCTTTTGCATTTCCAAAAGGAAATACTTCCCTTTGTCTCCGGGAACACTGCGTGGAATTGGGAGTTCTGCTGTTGCTGCAATATCAGCAAAACTTAATACTGCGAAGAAAGCAATAACGGTATAAATCTTCATGGCAATCAGCTCCGCATTGAATTTAAGTTGGTCAATTATTTACCGCTCATTTTCTTGAGTATTGACTTTGCCAAGTTCTCATTTATCTCGGCATGACGCGGAACAGCCTGAGACTGCTTCGTTTCTGTATTCGTGTACCAGTCATGCGCACCGCCATGTCTCACAAGGGTACATCCCATTTCTTGGAGCAGCTTGATCAGCTCTCTTCGCTTCATCAGGCAAGAACCAATTCTTCCACTTTCCGAAGATACGGAATCTCGTCCGATTCAATATCATTCAGCAAGTCTTTCAGGTTAGCAATCAGCTCTTCCTTTGAATACCCCTGAGTCTGATACTCAGGATAATCATTCAGATAGCCTAAATAGAACTCTCCGTCTTGCCAACAGGTATATTTGACTGTTCTCATAAATACCCCTTAATCTCCGCCACCAACTGACTCACCTGCTCCACCGCTGTGCCAGAAAACATCCTCCGGTTGCCGCGCGGCTCTGGCGAGAACACCCGCGCCACCTTGGTCGGCGAACCAGCCAAGCCGATGCACTGCGGCTCCGCCTTGATGTCCGCAGCAGACAGCACCTTGATTTCCGCCTTCTTCGCCCGCATCTTGCCCTTCAGCGAGGGCACCCGTGGCTCGTTGATATCCTTGACCACAGTCAGCAAGGCAGGCAGCGGCAGCTGCACCACATCGTAGCCGTCATCCATCATCCGCTCCACCCGCAGCATGGCCGCCGAAGCCTCGCGGGTCTTCTGCACACAGGTGACATAGGGCAGCTTGAGCTGCGCCGCCAAGCCCGGCCCGACTTGCGCTGTGTCGCCGTCAATCGCCTGCTTGCCGCAGAGTATCAGATCAAACGCGCCCAAGCTCTGCACTGCCTTGGCAAGGGTGTAGGAGGTCGCCCACGTGTCCGCGCCAGCAAAGGCCCGATCAGAGACCAGTACGCCCTCGTCTGCGCCGCAGGAGATCGCCTCCAGCAGCACGTCCTTGGCCTGCGGCGGCCCCATCGACAAAGCCGTGACCGTGCCGCCGAGCTGCTCCTTCAAGCGCACCGCCTCTTCCAAGGCATGACGGTCAAAGGGATTCATGATTGCAGCCACACCTTCGCGGGCCAAGGTGTTAGTCTTGGGGTCAAGACGCACGTCCTTGGCATCTGGCACCTGCTTGATGCAGACGATGATCTTCATGCGTATTCCCGGTTCAGTTCCTGGCCAATGACATTGCGCTGAATCTGGTTGGTGCCTTCATAGATTTGCAGGATCTTGGCATCGCGCATCATCTTTTCGACCGGATACTCCTTCATGTAGCCGTAGCCGCCCATAACCTGCACCGCATCTGTCGTCACTTTCATGGCTGCATCCGTGGCAAAGACCTTGCACATGGATGAAATCTTGCTTGCGTCCTCAGGATGCGCGTCAATGTGCCGGGCCGCGCCATAGACCAAGCCCCGCGCCGCCTCGGTTTGAATAGCCATGTCAGCCAGCATGTGCTGCACAGCTTGAAAGCTGATGATCGGCTTGCCGAACTGGACGCGCTGCTTGGCGTAACGTGCCGCTTCGTCAAGCGCCGCTTGCGCCAAGCCAACGCCCAAGCTGGCAATGCCGGGCCGCGACACATCCAAGGTCTTCATCACCGTGATAAAGCCGGTGCCCTTTCTGCCGATCAGCCTATCCTTGGGAATGCGGCAGTCCTTCATCACCAGCTCGCGGGTGGCTGAGGCGCGGATGCCCATCTTGCTTTCCTTCTTACCGTAGGAGAAGCCGGGGTCGCCGTCCTCCACCACAAACATCGAGGCCCCACGAATGCCCTTCTCCGGGTTGGTCAGGGCTATGATGGAGTAAATCTGCGCCTCGCCGCCGTTAGTGATCCACTGCTTGGTGCCGTTGAGTATCCAGCAGTCGCCGCCGTCCACAGCCGTGCTGCGGATGCCTGCGGCATCAGAACCGGCATTGGCCTCAGTCAGGCCGAACGCGGCCCAGCGTTTACCCTCCGCCACGCTCGGCAGATACTTCTGCTTCAGCTCCTCGCTGCCGGAAATGAGAATCGGCAAAATGCCAAGCCCGCAGGCGGCAAAGCTGGTGGCCACGCCGACGCAGCCCCGCGCCAGCTCCTCCAGAGCCAGCACAATGTCAAACGCGCCAGTGCCCATGCCGCCGTAGGCTTCCGGCACCAGCACGGCAAAGAGATCAGCTTTGGCGATGTCAGCCAGCAGCTCGGCGGCGAACTCGTCGCGCTCGTCCAGCTCGGCCCGCTTGGGAATGATCTTTTCATTGGCCAGCTCGCGGGCGGTCTCTTTGATCATCCGCTGTTCTTCAGTCAGAAAGTAATCCACCGTGTTCTCCTTTGCATAGAGACGAGGGCATCTCGATGCGTGCTTGCAATGTATTCGCATGCAGGCTTACGATCTGTTCGCATGTATGCTTGCGGTTCATTCGCAAGCCTGCATGCGGTTTGCCCCGATGCCTGCATCGAGACCAGATCGCTGTCTGCATCATCAGCTACCACTCCAGCAGCATCGAACCCCAGGTAAAGCCGCCACCGAAGGAGCAGAGCAGCAGCTTGTCACCGCGATGCAGCCGACCTTCGCGCACCGCCTCATCCAAGGCAATGGGAATGCTGGCTGCCGAGGTATTGCCGTATTTATCGACGTTGCAGAAAATCTGACTTGGCTGCGCGCCGAGACGTTCGGCAAGATTGTCCAAGATGCGGATGTTGGCTTGATGCGGAATGATCAGGGCGATGTCCTGGATAGAAAGCTGCTGCTGGGTCAGCAGGTCTGTGACCGCGTTTTCCATGGCCCGGACTGCGTACTTAAACACATCGCGGCCTGCCATTTGGATAAAGCAGCCTTTGCTGGCCGGGGCAATCAGGTCTGGGTTGCGGCTGGCCGGGCTGTCCATGCAGAGCAAGTTCCACAAACTGCCGTCAGAATAGAGGCGGCTGCCGATGATGCCGCGCCCTTCCGCGCTGCCAACCACGCAGGCCCCGGCTCCGTCACCAAAGAGGATGCAGGTGTTGCGGTCTTCCCAATCAACGCGGGCAGATAAGGTCTCCGAGCCGATCACCAGCACCTTCATGTTCGGATCAGCGGCCACGTATTTAGCCGCCACATCCAAGCCGTAGAGAAAGCCGGAGCAAGCGGCGTTCAAGTCAAAGGCGAAGGCCTTCGCTGCCCCGATCTCGGTCTGAACAAAGCAGGCGCAGGAAGGCACCAGCATGTGCGGGCTGATGGTGGCAACGATGATCAGGCCGATCTCCTCAGCACGGACTTCGGCGGCATCTAAGGCGCGGCGGGCGGCCTGCGCGGCAAGCTGGTAGTTCTGCTCGTTCTCGCCGGCAATGCGGCGCGTGCGGATGCCAGTGCGAGCAGTGATCCACTCGTCCGAGGTCTCCACCATCTGCTCCAGCTCCGCGTTGGTTAGCAGCCGTTCAGGCAGACAAGAGCCAGTGCCAAGGACAGCTGCCCGCCTCATGCCTGCACCGCTTCCTGCTGGAGATGACGGGTGATGGCCGCGTTGACCTGGCATTCAGCCATCTTGGCTGCTTCCTTAATGGCGTTGCGGATGGCCACTGCGGAGGAAGTGCCATGACAAATGATGCCCACGCCGTTGATGCCGAGCAAGGGCGCGCCGCCGTATTCGGCGTAATCCACCCGCTTGCGGAAGGCACGGAAGGCCGGGCGGATGAAGAAGGAGGCAAGGCTGGCACCTAAAGATTTCTTAATCTCGGTCTTGAGCATCTGCTGGATCGCTTCGGCCAGTCCTTCACTGATCTTCAGGACGATGTTGCCGACAAAGCCATCGCAGACAACCACATCGACATCGCCGCTATACACATCGCGGCCTTCGACATTACCGATAAAGTTCAAGCTGCTTGCCTTGAGCAGATCGTAGGCTTCCTTCACTGCCGCGTTGCCTTTGCCCGGTTCCTCGCCGATGCTGAGAAGCCCAACGCGGGGCTTAGCCCGGTTCAGTAGCAGCTCAGAGCAGGACGAGGCCATGACCGCGAACTGATAGAGATGCTGCGGGCGGCAGTCCACGTTGGCACCGATGTCTGTCACCAGTACCGGTTCTTTGAGCGTTGGGAATACGCTGGCAATGCTGGGCCGGGAAATGCCCTTCAGCCGTCCAAGCTGGAGGATGGCGGCAGTCATAGTCGCACCAGAATGACCAGCGGAAACCAAAGCATCTGCCTGGCCTTGCTTGACCAGATCAAAGCCCACCATGATGGTGGAGTCCTTTTTTCGGCGCACTGAGTCCACCGCCGCCTCGTCCATCGAGACAGTCTGCGGGGCATGAACGACGGAAAGGCGCGTCTCCGCGCCTTTGCCCCGCTGGGCCAGCTCCTTGCGAAGCAAGTCTTCTGGGCCGAGCAGGATCACTTCAAGCCCTGGATGCTGCTCGACAGCCTGGACAGCTCCGTCAATCAGCGGCCCGGTGCCTCGGTCGCCGCCCATGGCATCAAGGGCTATTCTCACAGCGGCTTAAGCCAGCTCGTCGCCCAGCTGATAAATGGCTTTGCCCTTGTACTTGCCGCAGCCAGAGCAAAGCTGGTGCGGCATCTTTGGCTCGTCGCATTCAGGACAACGGCCTACGGAAGGAGCGGTAAGAAAATCGTGTGCTCTCCGCTTGTGGGTACGGGAATAGGAATGTCTTCTCTTTGGTAAGGCCATTTGTCTTCTCCTTGAACAGTGCGTCTCTGCCCTGAAGCAGGGCAGAATGGATTATTTTATCTTCTTTAACGCCGCTAAAGCGGCAAAGGGGGAATTCTTCGCCTCCTCGGACGAGCAGGTACAGCCACCGCAGTTCAGATCAGCACCGCAATGCGGGCAGAGACCTTGGCAGTCTGGCGAGCAAACTTGCTTGATCGGCAAGCTCAGATACAACTGCTGCCGGAGGATGTCTTCCAAGTCAGCGATTGGTTCATCAACCTGCACCACGTCAAAGTCGGCAGCCGTGCATTCCAGCTCTTTGACCTTCCAGTCAGCTTCATCCGGTACTTCTAATACCAGATGAAAGGTAGCATCGACAGTAAAGTCGTAGTCGTTCAGACAACGATCGCAAGTAAGCCGCACAGCCGTGCGCAGAAAGCCCTCTACCTCAGCCCGACTCTCGCCTTTGCACTGAAGATTTAACTCTGCTGCAACTGGAGCTATGCGCAGCAAGCCAGTCTCTGCCAGCCAAGCATCATCGCTTACTGCGTAATGGCTGCCTGTTTTGGGAATCTCTGCAAATGGAACGTTCACGCTCTCTGACACCTTGTCGATACGCGGCTGCGGGGACACTAAAATTTAAAATCATACACAAAAAGGGCCGCTCCTGCCAAGAAAAAAACGCAACCCGGCAGAAATGGCTCTCTCTGCCCTGCTTTTTTCTGTTTACCAGAGTGCCACTCTGCCGCTAAGATAGCCATGATTAGGCTGTAGCAGCCGTCCAAGCTGTCTGTTCCAGGAGATGAATTCGATGAAAGGCAATGCGCATTCCGCAGCTCCGGCAGTTGTGGCCGAATTCCTCGGCAAGATCATGCCGTTCAAGGAACTGGCCCCGGAAGTCATCAGTCAGGTGGCCCGCCAGGTGAAAGTGGACTTCTTTCCCAAGGGTACACGGCTGCTGCAAGCAGGCAAGAGTGAGATCAACTACCTCTATTTGATTCAACAGGGCGGGGTAAAGTCGTTTCTCATCGATGATGAGGGTGCAGTCACGCTCAAGGACTGGCGCGGCGAGGGCGAATACATCGGCGCACTCGGTATTATTCGCGGCACACCAGCGAATCTGGACGTGGAAACCGTAGAAGACACCTTTTGCTATCTTTTGCCAAAAGCAGTCTTCCTTGAGCTGATCAAAAGCCAGCCCGGATTCTCCCAATACTACCTGAAGAGCTTCTCGGAAAAGGTTGTGGCTGCCGCCTACAGCGAGCTACGTCGCCACCGAGTAGGTCGAAGCAGCGACAGTAGCCTGCATCTCTTCTCCATTCAGGTTGGTGACATCATCCGACAGGAGCCGCGCAAGGTGGCAGCGGACAGCAGTATCCGCGAGGCGGCCAGCAAGATGGCCGAGTTCCGGGTGGCCTCGCTGCTCATCCACGAGCCGGGCGACGAGGAGAAGATCATCGGCATTGTCACCGACCGTGACCTGCGCAACAAGGTCTTGGCCCCAGGCCGCGACTATAATGAGCCAATTCGGGCGGTGATGTCCGCGCCAGTGGCTACGGTTCTGTCTCAAGCCTCCTGTTTTGACGCATTGCTGAGGATGATGTCCGGTTCCATCCATCATTTGGCCGTGGAGCAGAAGGATAAAATCATCGGCGTGATCACTTCGCATGACATTGCCTTGCTCCAAGGCCATGCGCCCTACTCATTATTCAAAGAAATCGGCAGGCAACAGACCATTGCCGGGCTGTATCCGCTCTCGCGCAAGATTCCAGAGTTAATCCGCAATCTGATTAAGGAAGGGGCCAGGGCAGGAAACATCTCGCGCATGATTGCGGTCCTCAACGATCAAATTTTGGAGCGGCTACTCACCCTTTTAGAGGAAGAACTGGGGCCGCCGCCGGTCGATTACTGCTGGCTGCTGATGGGTTCTGAGGGTCGAAAGGAGCAAACCTTCCGTACAGACCAGGACAATGCCATCATTTATGAAGACCCGGCAGATGAGCAGCAGGCTGCTGACTGCGAAGCGTATTTCACCTGCCTTGCTCGTCTTGCCATCGACCATCTGGTGCAGTGCGGCTACCCGCTTTGCCCTGGCGAAATCATGGCAGTGAATCCAAAATGGCGGCAACCGCTCTCAGTCTGGAAACAATGCTTTAGCGACTGGGCTGCCTTGCCTGAGCCAGAGGAAGTGCTGAATGCCAGCATCTTTTTTGATTTCCGGGCAGGCTTTGGCAAGGCCATTTTAGCCGACGAACTGCGCCAGCACTTGCACAGATTGACCAAAAAAAGCGAGCTGTACCTCTTTCACCTCGCCCGACAGTGCTTGTCTGCCAAAGCACCGCTCTCCTTCTTCAAAAACTTCATTGTCGAGAAGGACGGCGAGCACAAGAACAAGCTCGACATCAAGGTGCAGGGCTTGACCCCCTTTGTCAATTTCGCCCGCATCTTGGCCTTGCAGCACGGCATCCGTGAGACAAACACCTTGGCCAGGCTCCAGGTGTTGGGCAAAGAAAAGATTCTCAGCGAGGAACTGCTGGCAGCAGCGACTGATGCCTACGAGATGCAGATGCAGCTTCGGCTGGTGCATCAGCTCAATCAGCTTGAAGTAAACACACCGCCTGATAATCACATCGCGCCAGCGGATTTGTCGGAACTCGACCGGCGAATGCTCCGCGATGCCTTTGAGGTGATTGACCGGCTGCACGGTGTGCTGAAAACCTGCTTTCCTGCGCTATGAGCCTGCTCAGTTATCTGCGGGAGCTGCTGGAACAGCGCCAGCCGCATCCTTTGCTGGTGGAGAACCGCCGCCGCTTCGCTCAATTCGACCAAAATAGGCCGCTGACCGACTACAGCTTCGTCGTATTGGACACCGAATTGACTGGACTGAGCTACAAGGACGAAATTATTTCCATTGGCGCGGTCAAGATCAGCAATATGCAGATTGAAATGGGCACGGTCTTTCATAGTCTGGTGCGGCCCTTGAATCTCAAACACAATCAAGCCACGTTTATTCATCAGATCACGCCAGATCAGCTCCGTGCTGCCCAGCCAATCAAGGTGGTGCTGCCGGAGTTTGTCGAATTCTGCGGTGATGCCCTGCTGGTCGGGCATTTTCTTGAGATCGACCTCGGTTATCTCAATCGAGCGACCAAAAAGGTGCTCGGCGGCACTCTGGCTAACCCAACCATTGACACCCTGCGCTTGGTCAAGGCGTATAAAGAGACCAGCTATGTCTGTGAGCACGGCTACTGCGACCAATCTTTTCCATGCAATTTGAATGAGCTGGCCGAAGAATTCAAGCTGCCGCGCTTCAAGGCTCATGATGCCCTCGAAGATGCCCTTCAATGCGCCTATCTCTTCCTCTTTCTCCTGAAAAAACTGGATAATGGCCAGGTGAAAACCCTGCGGCAGCTTCACAACGTCGGGCGACCGCTGCTGCTGCGCCAAAATTGAGTGCTGCGGTATAAAAAATAATCAGTCTCAATTTCTTTACGGCAATTTTTTGTACAATATGGTATGTAATTGCTTGTAGGGCTGATTGTCGCCCTGCAACAGCGTGGTATGCGAAGGGTGGAATCCGTAGAGGCGAAAAATTTTTCGCCCCTACAAGGTGGGCGATTTCGGTCGCTGACCGAAAAACGCATCTCAGAATACGCGGAACGTATGGCGATGATACGGTCAACGTATCTGGCGATAGGGAAAACGTATCCCTGGATACGTTGAACCGATCCAGCGAGCCGTTCAATGGCTCCTGAGAGCCGTTAAGCAGACCTTTTGGGCCGTTATGTGGCTCCGGCTGGCGGAAAAGCGACCCCGCAATTCGTAGGGGCAGGCCCCTGTGCCTGCCCATGACTGGCGGGAACAGGGCGAACATAGGGGTTCGCCCCTACATCTGACAACATGCTGTATTGAGCTGCAATCTTGCACATCAACAGGTTTCACTTCTGACTAACTATTTATCCAGGAGCCGCGCATGAAAAAAAAAACACAGGCCCATCACCATCAACCGGTAAAAGGAGGACAACAATGAGCGACAAAACGCCCCACGCCATCCTTGAAGACCCTGAGTTCAAGGAACTTGCCCGTCAGAAGGACAAGGTTTCTCTGATTTTGACCATCACTGAGCTGGTGCTGTACTTCGGCTTCATTGCGCTGATCGCTTACAACAAGCCTTTTCTCGCCAGCAAGCTGGCCGAGGGTTCCGCAATCACCATCGGCATTCCTATCGCGGTCGGCGTGATCATCCTTTCCTGGGTGCTGACCGGCATTTACATTTTCTGGGCCAACAGCGTTTATGACGAGAAGGTCAAACGCATCAAAAAACGCTTTGGAGGTTGAGCAGAATGCCAACGCAAGCACCGCAGACTGTCATCGGCACCCTAAACCCGGTTGCCATCCTTTGCTTCTTGCTCTTCGTCGTTGCCACCTTGGGCATCACCTACTGGGCAGCGAAGAAAACTAAAACCGCCAGTCAGTTCTACGCCGCAGGCGGCGGCATCACCGGCTTCCAGAACGGCCTGGCCTTGGCTGGCGACTACATGAGCGCGGCTTCCTTTCTCGGCATCGCTGGTTTGGTGTCAACTAAGGGCTATGACGGCCTGATCTACTCGGTCGGCTGGCTGGTCGGCTGGCCCATCGTCATGTTCCTGATCTCCGAGCCGCTGCGCAACCTCGGTAAATTCACCTTCTCCGACGTGGTGGCGTTCCGTCTCAAACAAAAGCCAATCAAAACCGCAGCGGCCATCGGTTCTTTGGTCACGGTGCTCTTTTATTTGACCGCGCAGATGGTCGGAGCAGGCACGCTGATCAAACTGATGTTTGGCCTGCCCTATGAATGGGCTTTGTACATCGTTGGCGGCCTGATGATTGCCTATGTTTTGTTTGGCGGAATGCTCGCCACCACGTGGGTGCAGATCATCAAGGCCGTGCTGCTGCTGGGCGGCGCAACCCTGCTGGTGCTCCTGACCTTGAGCCAGGTGGGCTGGAGCTACGGCGAGCTGTTTCAGCGGGCGGCGACGAAATACACCCCCCAGTTCCTGGAGCCGGGCGGCTTGGTTTCTGATCCGCTCGATGCCTTTTCGCTGGGTCTCGCCCTGATGTTTGGTACCGCCGGTTTGCCGCATATCCTGATGCGCTTCTACACGGTGCCCGATGCCCGCGAGGCGCGCAAGTCCGTGTTCTACGCAACGGGTTTCATCGGCTACTTTTACATCCTCACCGTGACCATTGGCTTCGGCGCAGCAGTGCTGGTGGGCAAAGACATCATCATGGCCATCGACAAAGGCGGCAACATGGCCGCCATGGTCTTGGCTGAGAATTTGGGCGGCAGCCTGCTGTTGGGCTTCTTGGCCGCAGTCGCCTTTGCCACCATTCTGGCGGTCGTTGCTGGTCTGACGCTGGCCGGTGCCTCGGCACTGTCGCATGACCTCTACGTGGGTGTGTTCCGCAGTGGCAGAGCGAATGAGAAAGAAGAGATGAAGGTGGCCAAGGCCGCCACGATTGGTCTAGGCATCACCGCCATCCTGCTGGGCATCCTGTTCAAGGGGCAGAACGTGGCTTTCATGGTCGGTCTGGCCTTTGCCGTGGCCGCCAGTGCGAACTTCCCGGCCCTGCTGCTGTCTATCGTCTGGAAGCGATTCACCACCGCAGGCGCAGTAACCAGCATCTTCACTGGCATGATCGTGGCGGTGACACTGATTATGCTGTCGCCGACCGTGTATGAGGATGTTATGCAGGCTGCACCGAAGAAAGAGCTGACTGCTGCCACGGATAAGGTCGCTGGCATCGAGAAGGCCCTCAAAGCAGCCGACATCACCCCTGAAGTGAAGGCAAGCAAGGAAGCTGAATTGACTGCTGCCAAGGCTGAGGTGGACACCAAGAAGGCCGCCGTGAAGCCCGCGCCCTTCAAGATGAAGAACCCAGGCGTGTTCTCGATGGGCCTGTCCTTCCTGCTGGGCATTCTGGTTTCCCTGATGAAGCGGGAGAAGGAAGCAGAGGAGCTGTTTGAGTCCGAGAAGGTACGGACGTATGTGGGAATCGGTGCTGAAGGAGCCAGCAAGCACTGAGAGGTAGATTGTAGGGCAGGCAGCCCGGAGTATTGCGGGTTGCCCTTGTCGTCTTTCGGTTTCAAGGCCCGGCTAAAAAGCCGGGCTTTTTTATTAGACCTCTTGCAGCGGGGAGTGAACCTTTCTTGCTCGCTTGCCAAGGAGTTTGGCTTGGCAAAAGAGGAGTTCTGCCGACTTGGAAAGGAATCTTACTCGGCAGAAAAGGAGTTTGGCCGAGTACCAAAGGAGTCTTACCGAGTAGGAAAGGAGTTGTAGTCGGCAAAACTCCTTTGTGGCTAACTACGAAAGGAGTTTTGCCAAGCCAAACTCCTCTGCTGCCGACTTCAACTTCTTTCTTGCCGAGTATAACTCCTTTCCTACTCGGCCAAACTCCTTAGTAAACGAGCCGTACACGTGACCAATCAGGAGGAAATGGTTCGTTTTCCGCTTCAAACCGATTGCTCCTTGCTGTACTATGGCACGCAACCCTGCCTGTTGCTGAATGTTCTGCTAACGCAGCAGACCGGGATGAAAGACCATGATGCCGCCCAGGAGCAGGAGAACGATGCCGCCGATGATTTTGCAGTATTTTGCATATCGCTGGCCGATATCGGTGTTGACTGCCAGAACAGCAAGGCTGAAAATGATCAGATCATCCAGCATGAAGAAAAAGTCATAGAGCAGGATGTAGGCATAGTGCTGAATCGCGGGCAGGGCTTTCAAAGAAAGGGCATGAGTGTAAATGGCGGGCAGGGCAGCGGAACAGGCAAACTCAATGGAGTTGATGATAAAGGCCAGGACAATAATGTTGAAGATGGTAAAAAGATTGAGCGGGGCCTGTGCGATCTGATTAATCCGGTTCATCGTCTTTTTCTTGGACTGGGCATCCCCTATCTTGCAGACCAGCTCGCCCTTAGTCTGGATGTATTCCCGAAAATTCAGAATGCCGGTGCCGACGGCGACCAGCCCGATGAGTAAGGTCAGAATGCGGAGATAGCCCAGGACGAGAAAGGCATTGAGCCAAGCAGTCATGAACAGGAAATAGAGCACCCCTGAAGCCCCGACAAAGGTACCGACCAAGAGCCAGATTTTCTTGCGGCTGTTTAAGGTCAAAATGATGGAGATAAGATACACTAGCACCCACATGGCGCAGGGATTGAAGCCATCAACCAACCCCAAAACAACGGCTAGGGAAAAAAGGGAGTAATCGGCGTACTTGATCTCTCCAATAAGCGGCAGTGTTACCGTCTCTTTCTCTGTCCGGTATCCGTCTTCCTTTTTAAAAAGAGACGGATCGTTTTGCTGATAGGCTTGGATCGCTCTTTCGAGAGCAGCACCGGTTGTTTCCTGGCTGTCAAATCCGGCAACCACATAGGGTCCGATAAACGTTAAGGGCACCCCGATATGCTGCTGATTCAGGCCGCTGCGCTGGACAAAGTCGGCAAAAAGCCTGTTGTTTTCTTGGATTGCGGTGTCATATTCTACCCAGTGCAGGTCTGGGTACTTGTTTTTTAGGTAGGGATTGAATTTCTTTTGTTGTTGACAATGCGGGCATTGGTTGTGAAAAAAGAAGACAATATCTTGCTGGGTGGAATCGACATGCTCCGCAGTGTGCTGTTCTGCAAAATAGATGCCAATGCCAAGCAGACAGAGGGAAAGGATCAGATACTTTTTAAACGGATCACTGAAGATTTCCTGGAGCCAAACCGGCAGTGAAAGAAACGGTGCCTTTTTCATAATAATACCTCTGCGAATGCAACCTGTGTCCTCTTATCTATCCTTACTATACTCTTCTTAATGAGTTCCTGTCAAAAATGAAACTCTTTCCTCGCGTTGTTCCCCGCCGCATCCTGATCCGTTCGACTAACTGGATCGGCGATGCGGTCATGACCACGCCTGCGGTGCGGAGCATTCGCCGCAATTTCCCAGAGGCGCATATCACCATGCTGGCCCAGCCTTGGGTGGCAGATGTCTTCACCGCTTGTCCGCATATTGACCGTATTATCCTCTACGACAAACAGGGGCGGCACCAAGGGCTAATGGGCAAAATCCGCCTGGCCGCCGAGCTGCGGGCTGCTGATTTTGACCTCGCCATCCTTCTCCAGAATGCCTTTGAAGCAGCCCTAATCGCCTTTCTCGCCCGCATTCCGGTACGGGCAGGCTACACCACCGATGGTCGAGGGCTGCTGCTAACGCACGGAGTACGCAAGCACCCAGATATCGATAAAAAACATCAGGTGCATTATTACCAGGAGATGCTGGTGGGTCTGGGCTTACAGTGTGCCGAAGATACGTTAGAGCTTTTTCTTGATCCAGCAGCAGTGCAGGAGGCAGAGAAATTGCTGAGGCAGGCCTTGCAGGGAGGGAGGCAAAATGCACCGGTCATAGGTCTTAATCCTGGCGCAGCCTACGGCCCGGCCAAACGGTGGCCCAGCGCAAAATACGCTGCCCTTGCTGGACGATTAGCCAAGGCAACCGGTGGCCTGATCGTAATTTTTGGAACAAAGGCGGATCAGAAGGCGGCGGCGGAAATTGTGACCGCCGTAGGGGAGCGGGTACTAGATTTAACCGGCAAAACCAGTCTGGCATTGGCCTTAGCCTGCATCGCGCGTTGCCAGGTCTTTGTCACCAACGATTCTGGGCTGATGCACGTGGCCGCTGCCTTGAACACGCCCTTAGTCGCAGTGTTCGGTTCCACTAACCACATTGCCACCGGCCCCTTTTCCACGCGGGCAACTGTTGTACGCAAGTCCATACCGTGCAGCCCCTGCATGAAAACCCATTGCCCGCAGGGGCATTTTCAATGTATGGAACTGGTCAGCGTAGAGGAGGTGGAAAAGGCAACGATGGAGCTGTTATCAGATTCAGCTTGTTTACCTTGATTCGCCGTAATAAATCACGCCGCTGGAGTCGGTTTCCCGTACTTCAACCGAATGGAGCTGATACCGTTCCGTGGCCAGCGTCTCTTTTAACTGATCAAAGAGAAACTGGGCAATATGCTCGGACGAGGGATTGCGGTCTTGGAAGGCAGGATGCTCGTTTAGATCGTGGTGATCCAGCTCATCCACCACGGCATTCACCTGCTGCTTCAGCACTTTGAAATCAACGCCCATGCCGAGCTTGTCCAACTGCCGCGCACGAATGGTTACTTTGACCTTCCAGTTATGACCGTGCGGTCTTTCGCAGTTACCGGGATACTCACGCAGATGATGGCCGCCGGAAAAGTGCGTCTTGATGAAGATATCAAACATGATTTGTCCTGAATTATGCAGAGGTTATTTTTTGCCTTACTTTAAGAGGCTATGCCGTGAATTGCAAGCGATTGGTTGCTGATCCTTCATCGGCTTTCCCTCGCGGATAAGCTTCAGCGGAGATTGACACGCCAGATCATCAAAGGCAGAAGGATCAAATTCCAAGTTTCTCACAGGCATCCTCGAACGAGATTCCATCCTTTCTTCGTTTAGCCTGGAGCAGTCTTTCCCGCATCGTCACGCTTTTCAGGAGGTACGCCGTTTCCTTGTCAGCTTGCAGCTCGCGCCACAGGCGAATGGGAACAATCACCCCGGTTATTTTGTTATTTTCATCTGAGATGTACTGCACGTTTTCCATGTTGTCACCTTTCCGGCACGATTGTTTGCTGATGAGCAAGCCCTTTAGATGGATTGTACAGCAGCTTGTCTGCCGCGTACAGTTTCACTTCCCCACTAGCACAAACGGTGCCCAGTCCTTTGTCGGCTTTTTGTCGCGGATGAATTGCAGCCGGGTTTGATGCAATGCCTCCGCCGGGCTGATGTTCTGTTCCGAACTCAGCCATTTGTCGTAGAAGGTTTCCATGAAGTTCCGCGACGACGCATAGCCGACCGGCGTGAGCGTCATAAGCACATTTTCAGCTCCGGCTAAGGCGATGCCGGGACTCGTTGCTTCTTTTCCGAGGAAGCTGGAGCCGGATTTGACTCCCGGATAAACCTGACCTGCTGTTTGAGATCGTAAAGTGAAAAATCAGGATCATGGTTTTCCGTTATGTCCGTTATGTGACGTGCCACCTTAACTTTATCGGCTTGCGTTTCTTTTCCTTTTCCACCACCGATAATCTTCAGCGTATTGTCGTATTTCTCAAACGGGCCAATTTTCTTTGCCTGCGGGTGAATTTCCTTTATTGCCGCTTCAATCCATTCCGCAGGAAGATAATTTTCAATTTCCCGACCTTCGGTTATCCACGCATGGCCCGGCCCATTATCAAATTCTTTTTTCAATCGTGATTTAGTTGCATTGATTGGTGAACGAGCACTCTTCTTGTCGCTGTCGATCAGGATTACGCTTCTGTTGTTTAATTTGCGCAACGAGATAAAATTGTCAAGATGTTGCGTTTCAATTTCTGCATTAGACAGATGCGACAGCAGCCTGCCGCCATAAAACATGATGCTGTACTGAATTCCTTCAACGAGGTCTGAGGCCATGCTTTTCAGCCACCAGTTCAGATAGATTCTGTCTGACGGCCCTTCCACCCAGACGATGCAGTTTGCTTGAAACAGATCAGACGGATGATAGCCTAAATCTTCGCACACCGCTGATTTCTGGCGGTCGGATGTCACCTGCTCAACTACAGATGAGCCGTTGACTAGCTTGATGTGATAAATCTCGGCATCAGGAACGTCCATCAGCACGGCGGAATGGGTGGTGATGAAATACTGATTGGTGGTGTTCGCAGAAAGGTAACGGATTAGCTTGCGCTGAAGAATGGGATTGAGATGCAGTTCAGGTTCTTCAATGCAGACAACATGTTCAGAAAGCACGGTTGCAGCGGCAGCCAGAATGATCACCTCATGAATGCCTGTTCCCAGTGATTCAATGGGCAGCACTCTGCCGTCCATGTGAACAAGGATAGTGTCGCGTTCGTAAGGAATTTCAAGAACAGCGTCGGGACGATCAACAACATCACGGAGAAACTTGATGATTTCGTTGAATCGTTCCCGCTCATGCTGGCTATGTACATCTGGGTTTTGCAATCTTGCCAATCGGTCAATAATGCCTGTTCCGTCAAAGGCATCTGCGCTGCTCCCTTTTTCGCCAATTCTTCTGATGGCAGGGATGAGTTGTGCTTTGATTGGAACAGGATCAAATATCATTCGTTTTATCAGCTCTGAGTGCGGCTCTGACCTATAACCTTGACTCTCTCCAGAAAGAA
The DNA here is from genome assembly GCF_048287395.1 of Candidatus Electronema sp. PJ. Classification (NCBI taxonomy): domain Bacteria; kingdom Pseudomonadati; phylum Thermodesulfobacteriota; class Desulfobulbia; order Desulfobulbales; family Desulfobulbaceae; genus Candidatus Electronema; species Candidatus Electronema sp. PJ. The sequence continues at coordinate 42,004 of NZ_JBLWEO010000075.1, forward strand.
TAGCCCATAATTAATAATAGGTAAACCCCCGGCTTTGCCGGGGGTTTACCTATTATTAATTATGCTCCCTTGTCTTATGAAACACACTCTCCGGGAACAGCTCGGCAGTGTGCTTGAGCCGCCACTGGCCGTCAGCAAGCAAGAAAGGCGAGATGCCCTTCCGCGTCAAAGGCTAAGTTGCCCTGGCATTTGGCCTCGAACGCCTTCAGCTTCTTCGGGTCGTCGCAGCTCACCCAGCGGGCCAGATTGTAATTGATGCCCTCGGAGATTGCCTCCACGCCGTATTCATCCTTCAGCCGCGCCATTGTCACCTCGAATTGCAGCACGCCCACCGCGCCGAGGATGTAGTCATTGCCAAGCACCGGCCTGAAGACCTGCACCGCGCCTTCTTCGGCCATCTGAGTCAAGTACCACCGGCAAAGCCGGTGGCTTGAGATTCTGAACCGCTCAAAGCGGTTAAACAACTTGAGCTGCCTGAAGGCAGCCGCTATTCAAACAGGTTGAGCTGCTCAAGACGCTGGTCTTCCTTCTCCTGAGCTTGA
>NZ_JBLWEO010000076.1:0-4995 GCF_048287395.1 Candidatus Electronema sp. PJ
ATCAGGCTGAACACGCTCCGCTTCCGTGCAGCTGTAAACTCTTTGCGTGCCGATCAAAAAATCGATGTACTCGCAATCTGTTACTTTAGCTTTGTTCATGTCGGCATGTTACTCTGTTTCTTCCAACTGCGTAACCCCTAATTGTATTCCCCTTCAGCGCGGTTCACGGGATTTACCTCCTGCCTGAACAACGTACCTCATGCGCAAAGAACCGCTGACAGCTTGCCGATATCAGACCCAAGCACTTGCGCATTCTACGCGCAAGCAGTTGCTCGTGTATCGAGCAAGAGGTTGCTCGATACACAGCCAAGCACTTGCTCATTCTACGGCCAAGTGGTTGCTCGCTTCACGACCAAGCAGTTGCTCGTATTTCGAGCAAGTGGTTGCCGATATCTTCTCCATTAAACTCATCAGTAGCGGACGATAGAACATGGAACATAACAGTGCGATAGTGATCGCCATGTTTGGGACTACAGTTGAATCAGCCCTTAAAGGGATCCTTAACATCCAGGACAAAATGACGGCCCGCTATCCAAATACGCCTGTGCGTTTCGCCTTCACCTCTAATATCATCCGCAAAAGATGGCAGAAGAGGGCTGCTGATCCAGAGTATCGCCAGCTCCATCCTGAAATCCCAACAGAGGTTTTTGAGGTTAAGACGGTCTTAGCGACCATTGCTGATCTCCAAGACCAGGGCTATGACTCGATTGTCCTGCAACCGACTCATATTGTGATGGGCGAGGAGTTTCTTGACCTCGGCACCTATGTTGATAGCCTGCTGCGCATGGGTACAATCAAAAAGAAGAAATACAAGCCATTTTATAAGATTGCCTTAGGACGGCCCGCCCTTGGCATGTATGGCACTGCCCATCCCTATGCCGAGGACATCCTGGCCGCAGCCAAGGCTCTAGCTTCAGATGCCGAGCTAGCTCGGTCAGCGCAAGCAGCACTAGTCTATATGGGCCACGGTAATGAGCATTTCCCTTCTGCAGGCTCTTATTTAGAATTGGCGCAGCAGATGCGCACGCTGTATCCTGATGTCGTAACCTTGATCGGCAATGTCGAGGGCTTTCCACCCCTCAGCAACGTGATCAACGAGCTAAAACGACTCGGCGTGCACAGGGTACTGCTCAAGCCTTTCATGATGGTGGCTGGCGATCATTCGGTCAACGATATGGCCGGGCCAGAGGAGGACTCCTGGAAGAGTGTGTTGGAGAAGAACGGCTGCACTGTTGTGGTTGCAGAGAGCGGCTTAGGCGAGATTGATGCTTTTGCCGAGCTGTTTGTTCGCAATGCAGGTGAGGCGGCGGCTGATGCAGGTATCAGCCTGAACGCGTGATGGCCGACTGCCACCTCCACAGTCGGCATAATGCACCCTGCGCAGTCCCTTATCCCTGGACTGCATATCCTCCGTCCACCACCAGCACTTGGCCGTGAATCATAGCCGCGCCTTGGCTACAGAGGAACAGTGCCAGATCTGCCACATCCTCTGGGGTGGTGAGGCGACCCAATGGTGTGCGCTCAAGCGAGCACCGGATGATCTCATCACGGTTGGGGAATTTCTTCAGCGCATCCGTATCAACCACGCCAGCACTGATGGTGTTGACTGTAATGCCCTTGGGGCCAAGCTCCACTGCTAAATGCCGCACCAGCGACTCCAAAGCTGCCTTTGAGGCTCCAACCACAGTATAATTCTGCACCGCCCGCACTGCGCCTAAGCTGGAGATAGCCAGTATCCGCCCGCCTGCCTCCATCAGCGGCACTGCCTGCTGGGTCAGGGTCAGCATGGCCCGCGCATTAATATCCATTGCCCAATCCCAGTGCCGCTGGGTCAGCTCTAACACCGGCTTCAGCACCCCAGAGGCGGCATTGGACACCAAAATGTCCAGCCGGATATAGGTGGTGCGAATCTGCGCGAACATGGCCCGCACATCCTCCTCTTCAGCGACATTCGCCTTAATAACCAAACAGCGCACGCCGTGCCGCTCGACCGCTGCTGACGTCTCTTCGGCATCGCTGCGGTGGCGGACATAGTTCACCACAATATCCGCGCCATGTTCCGCCAGCCGCAGGGCGATAGCCCGTCCTATGCCGCGTGATCCTCCGGTGACCAACGCCGTCTTTCCCCGCAGATTCAACATCCCTCATCTCCTGTACAAAATCTTTCAGTCTGCTGTCAGCCGGGCAAGCCGGGACAGTGGTGCATATTCAAAGGATTGTCTTTGCCGCTGAAATGTACCTTGCGAAGCTGTTCTTTGCAAGGGCTATGGTTCAAGCCAGGATAACCTGGTCTTAGAGAACAGCGTGAAGCTGGCGCAAAGCTCTGGGGGCAACTCGCCTGCTGGAGCGGCTTTTTCTACCATTTTACTCTATCCTGACCGCTGTTTCTGGAGCAGCAAGCGGTATGCGCTGCTTTTTAAGAAGCGGAAGAGATTGAAACGGACAGGAGAGAGCTGCTTAGGCACGATGAAGCCGTTCGCCTGAACCTCCTCGGGCCGCAGCAAGGGGAAGGTCAGCTGCGACAGCTCTGCGCCCTTCAGACCAGCGCGGCAGCAGGCAGCCATGACTGGGCTGATCTCCGCAGGAATATGCAGGATGCAATGCAGGGCTGTATCCATTGCTACAGGATTGGTTGAGGCCGCAACCAGCGAGAGCGGATAAGGCTGGCCCCATATTGGCCCGGTCTGGTGCATGGCAATGATGCCATCCATAAGGGTAAGAGAGGGCGACGGCAAGGCCAGTGGTATTTGCCCAAGACGGTCGAAGAACTTGTCCTGGGAGCCGCCATACAGCATGTGCCACCACGGTTTGCGCAGCCCGATCAGACAGCCGAAATAGTTTTTCACGGCCAGGGTTATCCGGGTCTGCGCGTGGGCCTTGACTCTGGGTAAATTAACCAGGAGATCGCAGTCCAGCACCTCCTGAGCGAAAACCGCAGTGCCGCCGCTCGGTAGCCGCAGCTTGCGGCCTTGGCTGAAGCTTTTGATCGGTACAGCCAGCCTAGCCAGCTCATCCGTAATACCCATTGCCCGCAGCACCATTTCCCCAGTACCAAAGGCAGGCGAGTCGCCAATACTAACCCTTGCCCCGCGTTCGATAAACCACCGGGCAACTGCAAGGATGAAAGCCCCTTCGGTGCAGGAGAGCAGGCTGTTCTTGGCGGCAATTAGGTTCGGCTTGAGCAAGACATTGGTCTGTGTCAGCGCAGGCAGTTCCATCTCGGTTAGCACCTGCGTCAGGGCTTCATCAAGCTCCGGCTGGTCGTAGCTGGAGCAGCGAGTTAGGACAACGGCAGTGGAATCAAGCTGCATGTGTTATACCTCTTTAAGCTGTGCGGCTGCTGATCGGCCAGCGAGCCAGCCAGTGGAAAAGGCGGCCTGGAGATTGTAACCACCCGTATCAGCCTGAAGATCAAGCAATTCCCCAGCTAAATAGAGACCAGCACAGAGCTTTGACTGCATGGTACGCGGATCCACCTCAGTCAGTTCTATCCCGCCTGCGGTGACGATGGCCTCTTTAAAGCTCCGGTAGCCAGTGACAGGAAAGGGGATACTCTTCAGCCAGCAGCGCAGCCGCTTGCGCTCTGCTGCCGTGACCTCTCCGGCCAGAGCTTCTGGCCGCAAGGCGGTTTCTCCGCAGCAGACAGGCACCAACTGCTCTGGTAACAGGCCGCGCAGCACCGAGGCCATCGTCTCTTTGCGTCGGTCAGCGAAATCGCGGAGCAAGCGAGCCTCCAGCTTCTGCTCGTCCAAGGCCGGTTTCAAATCTAACAGCAGACTAACCTGCTCGCCTAGCCGCAGCGCATCCACCATCAGCTTACTGAGAGTCAGAATGACAGGGCCGGATAGCCCGTATTTCATGAACAGTAGCTCACCAAAGGCATCTTCCTTGCGCTTACCGTTGATCAGCAGGCGCACCCCGACATTGCGGAGCTGTAACCCAGCCAAGCGTGCGGCCAGCCCGCCGCTGGTCTCTACCGGCACCAAGGCCGGACGAATAGGGACAATGCTGTGCCCTACCGCCTCCGCCAACCGATAGCCGTCACCGTTCGAACCTGTGGCAGGATAGGAGGCTCCGCCCGTCGCGAGAATCACGGCCCGACCTAACACGGCATTGCCATTGCAGAGCACACCGCGCACCTGGCCGTTCTCAACCAGTAGCTCTTCCACCCGCGAGCCAGGTCGGACTGAGACCGGCAGTTGCGCCACCCAATCGCGGAACACGCCAACCACGTCCGCTGCCCGGCCTTGCGCAGGAAACACCCTGCCGCCCCGCTCGATCACGGTTTCTAAACCATGCTCGGCAAAGAAAGAGAGCAGGTCTGGACTGAAGAATTGCTGGAAGCACTGGCGGAGGAACTTGCCATTTTTGCCAAAATGGGTGAGGAATTCTGGTAAGGCAGCTGTGTTGGTAAGGTTGCAACGGCCCTTGCCTGAGATATTGATCTTCCGACCTGGCTGGGCCATCTTCTCCAGTAACACCACCTCCACGCCTCTCTCTGCTGCTTGGCCCGCAGCCATCAACCCGGCAGCTCCGCCGCCAACGACAATGAGCCGGTTGTTCTTGGCAGGGACAGAGGCTGAGGTAGTAAGCAGAGGCATAGCTGGGCAAATGAGTAAAATGGAGAGGCAAAAATTGCTGTGCGGTTGATTGTACTCTAACCTGTGCTATCTTCTCAAGAGGAAGATCACCTACTGCGACAGGTGACAGGTTCAGTTGATCACTTCTACAGCAGCAGCTTGTAGATGGGAGCCAGGTTCACCCGGTTATCAACCGCATCGCAAGCATCACCAATGCCGTCGCTATTCTTGTCTTTCTGATCAGAGTTGGCTACGAGCGGGCAGTTGTCAGCACTATAGCTGTAGCGATATAAAAAGATCATATTATATCGTTCTGAAAAAGCTCCTCAACCGAGCATCGATATTTTTTCTGAGAGCTTTTGCCTGCGCCCATTTATGCTCAATCGGATTAAGATCAGGAGAGTAAGGTGGCAGG
>NZ_JBLWEO010000077.1:0-5773 GCF_048287395.1 Candidatus Electronema sp. PJ
AGCCTCTTCAATTCCGCCTCAGCCAAACCAGAAGTAAGCCGCCCTGCAAACGCGGCATCCTGATGCTCTCGGTGCTTCTCCACCCAGCCCTTCAAGACTCCAAAGGTGATGCCGAGGCTTCGTTCAACCTCGCGAACACCAAATCCCTCTTCAACAACCATGCGCACGGCTTCTCGCTTGAAATCGGAATCGTACCTGCGATAGCCCATAAACACACCTCCTGTTCCTGTCAGGGTAATTGGTGTGTCCGCTAAAGTGAAGATAGCTCAGAGTTCTGCTCGGTAGAAAAGGAGTCTGGCCGAGTAGCAGAGGAGTGTTACCAATTAGGAAAGGAGTCCGACTGTGTTGCAAAGGAGTTCGAGTGAGCCAGAAAGGAGTCTTGCCGACTTGCCAAGGAGTTGTAGTCGGCAAGACTCCTTTGCGGCTAATCAAGAAAGCAGTTTGGCCAAGCCGAACTCCTCTTTTGCCGACTCCAACTCCTTTCTGGCCGAGCCAAACTCCTTGGCAAACGAGCAAGATTCCTCCCTGGCGTGTTTGCCCACCTGTCCAATCAGGAGCAACTGGTTCGTTCTCCGCTGCAACCTGTTGCTGCTGGCTGTACGCTGAACGTAACCCTTCTTGTTGACCTCCCCAGGAGATCTCACAAAAAAACCGGCAGCCCGCATCATGCAGGCTACCGGTTTGGGTACTTCACGCCCACCTCAAACCTCAAGGCGGCGCAGCTTCAGTTTGTTGCCGAGGCTGTGTTACTTGTTGAGCACCTCATGCCGGACGCTGTTGGCAACTGCCATTACCTGTTCAATCAGCGTGTTCTTCACTCCGGCATCTCTTAAGGCAGCAGCCATGTGCTCAAGAACGGCATCATAATGACTGTCATTCAAGCCCATGTTCTTCACCAGATGTGCGTGGGCGGCGCGCAGGTCTCTGCCCGTATAAGGACGGGGGCCACCGAAAGCCACGGTCAGGAAATTCTTCATCATTACTTCCTGACGCCCCATCTCGATGCCTTTAAAGAAGCCGTTAATCCGGTTGTCTCCCAAGACTCGGCTGTAGAATCCACCGACAACTTTATCTACCCCGGCTTCTCCGCCGAGCTTCTCGTACAGCGGCGACATTGGCTGCGGGGTGTGCTCTGCCCGCTCCTGGACTGCTTCCTTAGACGGCTTGCCATGCGTGCTAAAGGTCACGGTCTTGTCAACCATATCCACCACAGGCAGTTCCGGGACCTCGGTCAGGCCGTATATTTCGTTCAGATCGAAACCTTTCGGCAGATTCGTCAGCAGCTTATGGGCCACTTTCTGGCTCGCTACCCGGAAGCGGAGCTTGGCGCGGAAGGTGACATCATGCGTCTTGTGGTCGCCCATCGTGGTGTAATACACATCACGATAACCCTTGGGCGGAATGATATCATGCCGAGAGAAGGAGACAATCGCCCAAGGATCGACTTGGAAGCTCATATCATGGCCCATGCCGTCAGAATTGAAGAGATAGGTGTTTTCATCAAGTTCACCTTTGTCTTTGCCTTCAGTCTGGATAAAGCCGCTCTTAACCTCTACCTTGCCTTTTTCATCGGTGGCCAGCACTTCCAACCACATCTGGCGGATGTTGGTCAGCGAGGTGGGCAGGGCATGGCCGCAGCGCGTGTTCGACACCCGTACCTTAACCTTAGATAGTTCGCCTCTATCGTCATAGATAGGCGTGATCTCAATGTCAGCAGCAGCCTTAAGCCGGGCCACAGCCATGTCAAATTTGTTCTTGGCATTGGCCGCCAGTTTCTCATCGCCCATCTTCTTGGCCCTCAACTCCTCCAGGAAATACATGGTGAAGTTGGCCCCATTGAAGTAATGGCGGTACTCACTGCGCTTAGGCTTTTGGAAGGTGTCAGCGGAACGCTTGTACGTCTCGATATCCACCATGTGGCAGTCTTGGCACTGAATGCCCTTAACTGAGTAGATGCTCTTCTTCCACTCGTTGTAAGTGTGCTCCAGCGGGGTGTGCTCTTTGTAATGGAAGACTTGATGGCAGCCGCCACACAGTTCAGCCCGCAGATGCAGGGGTGATTCCACGCACTCATGGAAGCCGCCGCCGCAGCCTGGATAGTCGGGGAAGGGGCCGTATTTGGTGCGGATGCCTTGGCCGGTCTTTTCGTCCTTCCGGCCTGGTGAGAGAACATAAGACCCGTTCTCTGGCTCGTGCGACGGAGTTTCCCAATGGGTGTGCTTCTTGATTGAATGGCAGACATCACAGGAGACACCGGCCTTGGCCAAGTCAGAGAGCTTCTTAAAATCAAACTCCTCTGGTATCTGGCCTGAAACAACGGCGGCAGCAGTGTGGCAGCCTTCGCACTGTCTGGCGATCTCTTTGCCTACGGCCTTGACTGCCAGATTCAGCTCGCCGAGATAGATTGGATCGCGGAAGGCCTGAGCGTGCATGGAGCCTTGCCAATCCTCATACTGCTGGGGATGGCAGCCTGCGCAGGTAAAGACAGAAGGTGCGACAAAGGGCACTCCGTTATTCTCAAACTGGATGTTGGAGGGATAGAACGGATATTTTTTCAGCTGCTCTTCGCTATAGCGATGATAGGGAACGTTCCAGACACTGGCCAGCTCTTTGTCCACTTCCTTGCTGGGTGGCGACGCAACGGGCGGCGAGGGCGTAAAAGTCGCTGCCGGTGCTGTCTGGGCGGGCTTGACCTCTGCGGGAGGTGTTTTGCCAAGGATATCACCCCGGACACTATTCGCTACCTTAGCTGCGTGCTGGATCAACTCGTCCTTTACGCCCAGCTCTTGCAGCGTGGTTCCCAAATGCTCAACAATCACATCAAAATGACTGTCATTCAGGCCCCGTGCAACCAGATGCGCGTGCGCTGCCCGCAGATCTCTGCCCTGATAGGCGTTGGGGCCGCCAAAAGCAAAGGTCAGGAACGCCTTTTGCATCGACCGCTGGCGGTTCATGTCAACCCCTTCAAAGAAGCCGTTGACCCGTGGATCAGCTAGTACCTTGTCGTAAAAAAGATCAACAGCTGCATTGATGGCAGCCTCACCGCCAAGTTGCTCGTACAGGGACTGGGCTTGGCCAGCCTGAGTTTGCTCGCTCGTCTGATTGTCCTGGCTGGGATTGCCGGCAAAAGCGGACTGTGCCGTCAGGGCCATTCCCGCTGTCAGGCAAAGAACGAATCCCGCGTACTTGTGTCTCATGACTCCTCCTTTCTTGGTATGAAAAACTGTTTTTTGTAGTACTAACTGTTCCTATTATAGGGGAGCGGAAAAAGAAAGTACAAATTTTTTTTTACCCCCGGTCTTTCTCTGAAGGAGGTGCTACAGCTGGAGCATCATACAATGATCCCCTTGCCCTGCGCCAGATTGTCCATCTCGCATGGAATGAGGAGGGCAGGCAGGAAAAACTGCTCCAGCAATCCATACGTTGATAAATGCCGTTTTTTTGTGAATCAAAAGCCCTCCATTTTGTGAATCAAAATGGCACCATTTTATATGTCAAAATGGTGCCATTTTATATGGCGAAAGACATGCTGCCTGTTTTAACATTTTATAGCTGCTCCAGCTATAGGACTGTGTTAAGGAAGGTCTTTCGGAGGACTGTGCTCCCTACTTCAGGAGTGCTCGCTGGGACGGGAAGGGAGGACAGGGCTTTTAAAGCCACCTCTTCTGTTTAAAATAGATAAAGAGGCCAAGGCTAATGGCCAACATGACACCCCAGATCAGGCAGTAGCCATAGTGCCATTTCAATTCAGGCATGTACTCAAAGTTCATGCCATATACGCCGACGATAAAGGTCAGGGGAATGAAGATCGTGGAGATGATCGTCAGCATCTTCATGACCTCATTCATGCGGTTGCTGATGCTGGACAAGTAGGTGTCGTGCATTCCACCGAGAATATCTCGGCAGGTCTCGGCCATCTCGATAATCTGGATGGTGTGGTCATACAAATCCCGCCAGAAGACTCTGGTCTCTGGATGCAGCAAGGCCGAATCGCTTTTCGCAATTACGCCAACCTCTTCCCGGAAGGGCCATACTGCTTTACGCAGATGGAGAATGTCGCGCTTGAGCTGATGAATCTCCTTGATATCTTCCTGGCGTGGGTCAGCCAGAATCTGTTCGTCAATATCCTCAATGCGGTCGCCAATGCGTTCAACCGTAAGAAAGTAATGATCAACCACCGCATCCATGAGGGAATAGGCCAGGTAGTCTGCCTTCAATAAGCGAATGCGGCCCGTGGCAGCCCGGATGCGGTTGCGCACGGTATCAAACAAGTCGCCTTCATCCTCCAAGAAGGAGATCACGGAGCCTTTTCCCAGAATCAGACTAACGTGCTCCATCACTAGCCTACTCGGCATGTCACTAAAGGACATCATCTTCAGGACGATGAACAGGTAATGGGGGAACTCTTCGACCTTAGGCCGCTGGGTGGTGTTCACCAAGTCCTCTAGGGTCATGGGATGGAGGTTAAAGACCTTGCCTAACGCTTCAATCTGTCTGATGTCATGGATGCCGTTAACGTTTATCCAGGTAATACCCGGAGATTTGGCAAACTCGGCGCACTGATTGACGGTGACATCGCGCAGTTCGTGCAGCACTGTGCCGCTGTAGTGCATGAGATCAATGCGGGCTTTGTCCTGCTTCTGCTCGCCAATAAAGAGCATTGTGCCTGGGGCCATGCCAGTTTTAATGCCGGCACCTCTGGGGTTTCTTTTCTTCCTCTTTGCTGCTCGTGACATGGCAAGCTCTCACGCTGCATACATCGTTGCTAAGTCCGGCGAATACGGCCCGTGCTTGTGCTGGTAGATATAGAGCGGCGGCAGTAGATGCAAGCCCTCACCGCCATTCTTTACCGCCTCAAGCAGCACCAGCCGCGCCTGGCTATCTTCAGGATAACTATACACTGGCTGGAGGCGTTTGGGAGTCAGCTGCCTGCGCATCAGAGCAGCCAGTACCACTGCCAGCCGCTCTGCCGGATAAATACAGCAGACTGTGCCCCGGTTCTTCACGGCAAAGGCAGCTGCGGTCAGCACCGAATCCGGGTTAGCGGTCAGCTCGTGCCGGGCCAGGGCACATTCGTCCGCCTGGCTGAGTCTGCCGCTGCCTGCCCGGTGATAGGGTGGATTGCTGACTACCAGGTCAAAGGATTCAGGTGGGATGAACTGACTGATCTGGCGCAGATCGCCCTGCTGGACAGCAAAGCGGTGGTGAAAATAATTGGCCTCGGCATTGCTTCTGGCTAACTCAGCTAAGGCGGGCTGCAACTCCAGCCCAGTAAGGTGCAGCCCAGGAAAGCGGTGGCAGAGAATCAGGTCAATCACCCCGCAGCCGCAGCCCAGATCCAGCACCTTGTCCTGGGCTGCTGGGCAGCAGAAATGGGCCAGCAGCACCGCATCCACTGAAAAGCGGTAGCCCTCGCGGTGTTGGCGGCAGATAAGCTGGCCATTAAAGAGTGTGTCTTGGGTGAGTAGAGGCACGTCTTGCCTCCTATTGTGTTTAACTGACTGAGATAATTTGCCGAACCTGCTTTTTGTGTATCGTAGAGCGGATCGCTACGCCTGTCAACCATTTTCCGGCCTGCGCCACAGCCTGCTGGGGCAAATTGTTGGTGTCTGCATGAACGGTTCATTGGTGTAGTGACCTGTCTTCGCAAAAGCGGACACGTATTATTCCCTAAGTAGCCCTTTTGAAGAAGAGCGGCTCGTAGTTGTCCGGCGACTGATAACTGATCGCCGAATGCCGCCGTTGGCGGTTGTAAAAGCCTTCGATGTACCAA
>NZ_JBLWEO010000078.1:0-6651 GCF_048287395.1 Candidatus Electronema sp. PJ
ATCCACGCCAAGCGCAGATGTATTGAAAATACAGCATGTGAGCCATGATTATATGTTTCCATGCTCCCAGCTTAACCTAAGTTCCGCTGAAGCTGCCACCTGAAGGTGGGGGTTTTAACCCTCCCAAGTGAGGACAATAAGCATCTTGTCCTTTGTTTTGCAGCTTGGGAGGTTAGAATTCATAATATTTATTTGTAAGACCTAATAAGAAGATATGTCAAGAGGGAATTTTCCACGATGTGCAGCTTATGGTTTGGAAGCGGAAAAGCTACTGGTCGATCTGCCGAAAAAACTCTGGCAAAAGGGCGGAGAAGATGCCTTGCTCTTTACTGAGAAGAAGAAAAAAATGCTGGGTAATTGCTACCCAGCATAATGTGGAGAAAAAAGGAAAGGGGGTGATGAAGTTGGTTTGTCCTGAGACAAAAAATCTACTGCACGGAGAAGCCGCTTTTATCTGCGGCAAGACTTGCTACAGTTTCCAGCTCGTAATAGCGGCAGGCCTCCATTAAAAACCGGCATTCCGTCCACATGTCACCATCAACTAAAGGCATGAAGAGGTCGTGGATATTGTCCATACCAAGATAAACAGGCAAGCCGTTGCTGACTAATTCCTCTACTGGCGCGATGGAATTGTGCAACAGCGCGTATTTTTGCAGCTGCTTCATGCTCAAGGCTGCGGATGGACAGACAATGAAGCCTAAGCCAGCGTCCTTAGCCAGACGCATAATCCGCTTGCGCTCACTTAAATCTTTCGCGGCTAAGGAGACTGAATGCACAGCCCGCACCCGACCTTCCATGCCGTGTTCTATTGCTTTTAATGCCAGCAGCTCAGTTTCATTTTCATCAGGATTGTTTTCCTGATCCACATGTACATCCACTGGTTTGCCAAGGTTCTTGGCAATGGATAAAATGATGTCCAGGTGCTTCTCTGGCAAAGGCCGATCTTTTGAGGGTAGTCCACCAACTACATCTGCCAGTGCACAGGCTTCTTCAAAGAAGGTTCTCGATTTATCCCCTAACACACCTTCCAGCGGCTGGACAGCAATTTCAATTTTTATCTCGTGCTTGTGCTTCTCTTTCAGGGCTAGAGCAACCTGCATAGGTAGGAGCTTAACTGTGTTGTCTGCATCAATAAAGGTACGGCAATGGGTTACACCTTGCGCTTTCATCACCTCGATGCAACGGCTCATCCTTTCGGTGAGGTCACTCTCTGAATAGTTTTCTTTGACGTACTTGTACAGCTCCCATTTCTTCTGCATATCAGCCTGACTGAGTTTGAGGTTATCAGGCGAGATGATATAGGATTTATCAAAGTGGGCATGATAGCAGGCAAAGCCACCTTTCTCCAGTACCATCTGGAGAAAATGCTTCTTCATGTCCCAAGGTGCTGAAGGATCGGTGATGGAATATTTGAAGATGTTCTGCTTTTTGTCCTTAAGAAGCCGCTCAAGAGTCATCGCAGCCAACTTCACGCTGGTGAAGATGGGGATGCCGTTCTCTATGCACAGGGTACGGATGGTTGAAGAGTCTGAGGATTCGTCGTAGTCCTTGTTGCCGGTAAGGATGTTTATGACTAGATCAACCTTGCTATCAGAAAGATAGGGGAGAATATTGGGTGCGATGTTGTCAGCGATCTTATGTAACTTGGTGTTACTCACACCGTTCTCTAAGAGAAACTGACTGGTACCAGGGGTGGCAAAGAATTCCACACCAATCTGCTTCAGCTCTTTAATGTGCGGCAGCAGAGTTTTCTTATCCTCATCCTTGCCTGAGCTAACCAGAATACGGGTGTGGGTGCTACGGCTGGCAAGTTTGAGGTTAAAGGCCAGCAGCTCCAGGGACTGATCAAAGTGATTCATGGCGGAATGATAGGAAATGGAGTTGGTGCAATGACGCGCCGCAGCCCGGCACGCCGCCTGAAAACAACATTATGTCACAACGTCAGCCGATCTTGGCTCTGTCCTCCTGCTGCTGCTTCTTGTGCCTCCAGAACCCGTTTGAACAGAGCTGCGGCCATCTCGTTGTACTGCTTGGCCTCCTCCTTTTTTCGCTGCCGATCACAGAGCTTGGCAAGTTCCTGGTAAATACTGCCGACTGCTGGGTGATCCTTACCGCGTAGCTTCTGGGTGACAGCCAGAGCCTGCTTATAGAACTCCTCAGAGCGGTCGTAGTTGCCACAAACTCTACTGGCCTCAGCCAAGTGATTGTAGATGATGATCACACCTGCTAAATCTGGCTGCGGTGATTTGGTCTTGATCTTCAGCAGCCGCTCTAGGAGCGGGACAGCCTCAAACTCTGCTTCCAGCTCCATGTGCAAGCGAGCTAGCTTGTCGAGGATGCCAGCCATGATCATGTCATTGTCTGTCTTCTCCATGATCGCTAAGGCCTGCTTGTACGGCCCTTCTGCTTTCTCATACTGACCTTGGCTCTCTTGGAGTAGGCCAAGCTGAAACCAGCAGATGCCCACTTCAGGATCATTCTTACCTAAGAGTTTGCTCAAACCACTCATGGCCTGCTTGTAATAAACACCAGCCTGGGCAGGCTGCCCAGAAAGCAGCGTGGTATAGGCGATCTCTCGGCGAGCTATGGCTAGCTCAACTGACTCCTCGCCCTTAATAGTAAGCAGCTTGTCAATTTCAGAGAAGCACGCCAGGGCCTTCTTGTGCTGGTACATCTTGCGGGCGAGTAATCCTGCTGCCTTCAGATAGTGAATATTGCTCCGATCTAATTCAATAGCCTTGTCAAAGCGGATAGCTGCTCGACTGAAATCCATACGGCATTCAGCCAGTCTGCCACTATGAAAGGCGGCAAAGGCCCCAACCTTGCCACCTTTAGCAACCAGCTTATCAAAGACCTGCTCGGCCTCTGCGGTGCTGGCATTGGCTTGAACACCCACGCAGGCTAGATCAAAGTCAGCTTTCTCCAACATGTTCTGCATCTTTCCCAAGCCGGCAAGCGCACTCTTGCGGCAGGCCATCTCGTTGCGGTAGCTCTGTTTGAAGAATGTCAGGGCTTCCGTGATGGCAGTGACAGCCAGTTGCAGCTTCTCACGCCGTGCGTCATCGCGGCTCTCAATAGCTGCGGTCAGCGCGGGAAGCAACTTCCTCTTCTGGGCGATCAGACGTTGCCCGTAGGATTCAGGCGATAGGGCGATATTTTCTGACACGGCCTCGGTTCCTCCTCTGCATCAGGGAAAACATGGGTTCAGGGGACTACTCTTGGCGGCACTGGAGTAGCAGGGAAAATCCTGCGTCCATTGGTATATCAGACCCACTGCACAAGGACAAGTAAATCTTTGAGTCATCGGTCTGGCCAGATGCTTTTTTCCATCTTATGTCATTTTAATGGAGCAGGGTTCCATTTAGATTGAATGGCACTTTGTTTTATGATAGAAATTTTCATTTCTGTGTTTCTGATTGAGGCCAAGGTAACACAGATCGACTGCCTACGAAAAGGCAATATTTCGCAGGATTACGTTTGGCTAATGATTCAGACATAACAAAACAAAATACTGGCGCATTAGGTATATTAAGAGCTTTCCGAAGTGCTCTCAATGACCCGCCTGTTCCTAGATAAGTATGAATAATTAAACAGTTTTCTTTGCTTAAATCCAACGAAGTCGAAATAATTGAAGCAACTGTTGGTTCACCAGGTTTTGTATATTCACAATCTATAACTATTGATTTTGGAACTTTTCTATTCATTGATTGCAATGCCTTTGAAACTATACCAACACCGAAGGCTCCTCCAGGGCCACAGCTAACTAAAATGCAATCATTAAAGTCAAAGTTACCTAACATATTAATGCTAATATACTCGCGCACAGCGCGACATAACAATGGCCAGCGTAGAGAAAGCAATAGTAATATTAACGATCCTGCAAAGGCGCATGAAATTGTTCCTATAATAACTACCGTTTGTATTGACCCGTGCGTTCCAGAAGATTCCACTATAGTCCAAATAGTACCATAAACAGAGAATATCCAAGCTAATATTGCAACAATAGACTGTGGTTTCCTGAAATCAGCAAGAATTGCATACCAGTTAAACCAACGCACATTACGAAAAGTATCCATACGTAATCTGTATTAACATCGATAATCTCCAGCTTGCCCTGCGGCGAAGGTAGGCAATCGCTATAGCGGCCAGACGGCATTTACCCTTGCCTGTGGGAGAGAAGAGTGCTATTAAATAAACCTGTTTGCTGAAAAGAGCGTTCTCCTCATCCTAAAAAGAGCCGCTTTGTTTGTCAAGATTTGTCTGACAGTACGGCCCGTCCGCTACCGGGTCTTTTTGTTTCTTCTTCTCTCCGCCGGAGTCTATCATGCCTGAACCGCTGAAATGTTTCACCGCCTATGATGTACGCGGGCTGGTGCCCGAAGAGCTGACCCCTGCTATTGCCGCTCGGATCGCGTTAGCTTTCTGCTGCCAGATCGAGGCCCGCAAGGTAGTAATTGGCCGCGATGTCCGTTTATCCAGCCCGGAGATTGCCGAAACCCTGTGCGATGTGCTAACCAAGGCAGGCATTGATGCCATTGACATCGGCCTTTGCGGTACTGAAGAAGTTTATTTCGCGGTGTTCAGCGGTGAGACTGAAGGTATTGACGGCGGCATCATGGTAACAGCAAGCCATAACCCGGCGGAATGGAACGGGATGAAGTTTGTCCGTAAAGGTGCCCGTATCATGTCCTGTGACTCCGGCCTACTGGAGGTGGCCGAGCGGGCAGCGGATGCAGAATGGTGCTGCACTGCGCTGCTGGAAAAGCCGTCTCAAGTGGGCCGCAACCGCAAGATGCCGAATAAGTACCACTACATTTCCTGCTTGCTCTCTTACGTGGATACTGCGGCACTCAAGCCCCTGAAGATCGTGGTTAACGCAGGCAATGGCTGTGCCGGGCCAGTGATTGATCTGCTTGCGCAGCGGCTGCCCTTTACCTTTATCAAGCTCAACCATCAACCAGACGGCAACTTCCCCAACGGAGTACCCAACCCGCTTCTACCGGAGAATCGGCAAGACACGGCTCGTGCTATCCAGGAACATGGGGCTGATCTTGGCATTGCTTGGGATGGCGATTGTGATCGCTGCTTCTTATTTGATGAGCAGGGTCGCTTCATTGAAGGCTATTACATCGTTGGTTTACTGGCAGCAGCAATGCTCAAACAGCATCCTGGCGCAACTATCCTGCATGATCCAAGGCTGATCTGGAATACGCAGGAAATGGTGGCCAACGCCGGTGGCAAGGCGGTAATGACCAAGACAGGCCATGCCTTTATTAAAGAAGCAATGCGCCGCGAGCAAGCTGTTTATGGCGGGGAGATGTCTGCGCATCATTACTTCCAGGCCTTTGGTTATTGCGACTCTGGGATGCTGCCTTGGTTGCTGATCTGTCAGCTGATGAGTCAACAAAACAGTTCGCTTTCTGCCTTGGTGGATGAACGGATGCGGGCTTTCCCAGTGAGTGGAGAAATCAACTCCCTTGTTGCTGATCCTGATGCGGTGATCAGCAAGATAGAAAAGCACTACCATGATGGGGAAAAGGATTACACGGACGGGCTATCGGTTGCCTACCCAACCTGGCGTTTTAACCTGCGCAAATCCAATACCGAGCCGGTCTTGCGTCTGAATGTGGAAACCCGGGCCGACGAGAATCTCCTGCGGGAGAAAACAGCAGAGCTGCTGGGGTTGATTCGCGGCTAGAGAAAAGAGTTGACCAGAATCAGCCGTAAACTGGAACGAGCGTTGGTGGAAAAATACCATCTAGATGGTATTGGGAGGCTCAACTTCATTGTGGCTGGCATATACCACCGGATCCTTCATCCCCGCCTCAGCAAAGCCCTTCAGCCGCAGAATACAGGCATCACAGTGACCGCAGGCCAAGCCTTGCACTGGGTCATAGCAGCTGTGGGTGAGCGAGTAATCTACACCCAGCTTTGTGCCAACCTCAATAATTTCCTTTTTGCTCAGTTCAATCAGCGGGGCGTGAAAGCGGAAAGGACTACCGGTGCTGCCTGCTTTGGTGCCGAGATTGGCTGCTCGTGCAAAGGCGTGAAGGAAATCCGGACGGCAGTCTGGGTAGCCGCTATAGTCCACCGCATTGATGCCGAGAAAGATGTCTGCCGCACCCAGTACCTCAGCCCAGGCTAACGCGTGCGAGAGGAAGATGATGTTGCGGGCAGGAACGTAGGTCACAGGAATGCCCTGCCCCATCTCCTCTGCGTTCCGGTCTTTCGGCACTTCGATGGCTGATGTTAAAGCCGAGCCGCCGATCAGGCCCAAGTCCAGCCGGAGAATCAGATGCTGTTCGGTGCGCATGGCTTTGGCGATGCCCGCCGCCCGCTCCAGCTCAATATCCTGCTTCTGGCCGTAGCGGAAGCTGAGGCAATGGCACTGAAAGCCCCGGCTCCGGGCAATGGCTAAAACCGTGCTGGAATCCAGCCCGCCACTGAGAAGAACAACTGCTTTTTTCATGGAGAAATTTTCGGCACAATCCGGTTTGATATTGTCAGAAGCGCATTTATCACCTATCATAGATAGCTGAATCAGCGCATCATACCGCTCTTTGTGAAAATATTCACCTGAACTTTGCACGCAGCCGTCCTGTCATGGGGCGGAAAACATATTGACAGCACACCACAGGAGAACCCAAGCAT
>NZ_JBLWEO010000079.1:0-4880 GCF_048287395.1 Candidatus Electronema sp. PJ
ATCGACCGGAACAATTTTTGACATTTCTGTCCTCCTTTAAGATTCATCCCAGAGGACAATTATACAGCAGGTTAAGATGAAATACAAATAGATTCAGCTATCTAAGTAGCATATCCATCAAAAAGTCATGCGTTAGCCCTGATGCTGAAGCACGGAGCACTCCTTCGGAGTTTCCCTAGCCCGAAGGGCTAGGCTAAGATTCATCAACCTAAGGCAACGCCTTGGGCGTTTGGGACAAAACAAAATATGAACTGGCAAGAACTCTGCGCAGACCCGGCCCTGCAAAATCTTCCCTATAAAATGGAACTGAACCAGCAGGGACAAATTATCATGAGTCCGGCAAGTGTCAGACATGTTCTTTTTCAAGCTAACATTATCGCTTTATTGAATAATATCTTCCCTGATTTAATTGCTGTTCCTGAATTTCCTGTGGAAACCAGTGACGGTGTCAAAGTGGTTGATGTCGGGCTGCTGACAGCAGAACAGGCAGCAGTGCTGAAAAACAATGTCACCGCTTCCTTTGCTCCCCTGCTGTGCGTGGAAGTGCTTTCACCCAGCAACACCTTGGCAGAAATGAATCACAAGAAAGAACTGTATTTCGACAAAGGCGCGGAAGAATTCTGGCTCTGCGACGCACAGGGAACAATGACGTTTTACAACAAAAAAGGCGAACTGAGCAATTCCGAGTTGGCAGATCAGTTCCCTGCCGCTCTTGACCTGTGACATTCCCTGCCGTGAAAATCAGCCAGCGGTCACGCAGACCTGCCCGACCGTTCTCCCGCATCATCGCCATCATTCTGCACGACATTGCCGCTGCGTTTTTTGCTTGGCTGGGCGCCTACTGGCTGCGCCTCAATCTGTCCCTGCCGCCGGAATATTTAGGCGATGCGCTCACCAGCCTGACCTTGGTGCTGCCCCTGCAAACAGCAGTCTTTTTCCGTTTCGGGCTGTACAAAGGTGTCTGGCGTTTTGCCAGCCTGCCTGATCTCAAACGCATCGCCTCGGCTGTCCTGCTCACGGCACTGCTCATCCCGCTTGTTCTCTATTTTTTCCAAGTAAATGCAACAGTGCCCCGCTCGGTGCTGCTCCTTGACCCGCTGCTGCTGATTATGATAATGGGCGGCAGCCGCTTGGCGTTCCGGGTTTGGAAAGAGCAGCAGCTGACCAGCGCGTTCCGGCCTGAGAGCAAGCCGGTTTTGGTGGTTGGCTCAGGCGAGACAGCAGACTATCTGCTCCGAGAATTGTCCCATCATCCCATTGGCTTTCATGTCGTGGGCCTTTTGGATGACAGCTTGGACAAACAAGGGCGGCAAGTGATGGGCGTGCCGGTGCTGGGCAAATTGGAAGAAACGGTGCAGTGGGCGGAACAAATGGGTGCTGACGACATTGTCTTGGCTCTGCCCAGAGTTGAGCACAGTGTGCGCCGCCGCATCACTCAAGCCTGCGCTGAGGCTGGATTGAATGTGCTGACCGTGCCGCCGCTGGAAGATTTGGTTGCAGGCCGGGTGACGGTTTCCAGTCTGCGCCGGATTGAGCTGGACGACCTGCTGGGCCGCGACCCGGTGCAATTGGACAACAGCGGCCTGAGCAATTTGCTGACCGGCCAGACCGTGCTGGTGACTGGCGCAGGCGGCTCCATCGGCTCAGAGCTGTGCCGACAGATTGCCCGCTTCACTCCAGACAAATTAGTGCTGGTCGAGCAGTCGGAATTGGCTCTGTATGCAATGGAGCAGGAACTGCCGCAGCGTTTTCCTAACCTGCGGCTTGCGCCGGTGATCGGCGATGTGAAGAATGCCGCCCGGATGAACCAAGTCATGGCTGCGCACCGTCCGGCAGTGGTCTTTCATGCCGCCGCCTACAAGCATGTGCCGCTGATGGAGAACAGCAATGCGTGGGAGGCGGTGCGGAATAACGTGCTGGGCACCCAGACTGTGGCCGCAGCGGCGCAGGCTCACGGCGTGAGCAAATTCGTGATGATTTCCACCGACAAGGCGGTCAATCCCACCAACGTGATGGGCGCGACCAAACGGCTGGCCGAGATGGTCTGCCAAGCCTTGCAGGGGGAGCACGGCACTCGCTTCATCTCTGTGCGCTTCGGCAATGTGCTCGGCTCTTCCGGCAGCGTGATTCCCAAGTTCCAGAAGCAGTTGGAAGAAGGCGGACCGCTGACCGTGACCCATCCTGACATCACCCGCTATTTCATGTCCATCCCAGAAGCGGCCCAGCTTGTCCTGCAAGCCGGTCTGATGGGACAAGGCGGGGAAATATTTGTTCTTGACATGGGCGAGCCGGTCAAAATCGCCGAGCTGGCAAAATTGATGATCACCCTTTCCGGCGCGGAGGAGGACAGCATCCGCATTGAATACACCGGCCTGCGTCCGGGTGAAAAATTGTATGAGGAGCTGCTCGCTGATGATGAATCCACGCTGCCCACACCGCATCCCAAGTTGCGCGTGGCCAGAGCACGCCCGGCAGACATGAGCTGGCACACCGAATGTCTGACATGGATGGGCCAGCCCGGTCTGCGCGAAGAACTGGAGGTCAAACGCCAGCTTAAAATTTGGGTGCCGGAATACAAGCCGGATTTGAATGCTTCCGCAAGCTGATGAGGCGGTCTCAAGGCGGTTGAGCGGAGTCGAAACCGCCGACCTTCGGCCTTGCTCAGGTGCCGCTGCCTTCGACTTCGCTCAGGCAGCGAATTTCTGCTGATGAAAGTCATTTTCTTTGCCGCTTATGACGGATTTTTCTGCAAATTCTGCCTTCCTCTCGCCCGTTCCCTAAGAGATCGCCAGATTGACGTTGTCCTGATGTCGCCGCCCGGTGACTCTATTGCCCAGTTCAAAGAGGAAGGATTCCGATGGCTGCCGCTGCCCATGAAGCGGTCCAGCCTGAATCCTCTGCGCGAACTTTTTGTGCTGCGATCTGTTTATGCGGCCTGCCGACAGGAAGCACCTGATGCCATGCACAGCTTCTGCATCAAGGCTGTTGTCTATGGCGGATTGGCGGCGCAGGCCGCAAGAGTGAAAAAGCGAATTCATGCTGTCACCGGCATGGGTTATGTGTTCAGCAGTTCCTCATTGAAAGCTCGTCTTCTCCGTCCTGTGGTCAAAGCATTGCTCAAGCTGGCATTGCGGGGCAAAGAGAGCCTCCTGATTGTCCAGAATCCTGATGACAGGCAGTTATTCATTGATTGCAATGTGATCCAGCCGGATAAAATTCATCTGATCAGAGCATCAGGATCAGGTGTGGATGCTGATTATTTCAGTCCTGCGCGGCAGCAGCGCAGCGGCAAATTCAAAGTCCTGCTGGCGGCCCGGCTGCTGCGAGAAAAGGGCATCAAAGAATATGCGGCAGCCGCAGCCTTGCTGGCGCATCGGGTTGGGCAGGTGGAATTCCTCCTTGCAGGCGCGCCTGATGACGGCAATCCCGGCTCGCTCACTAATGCGGAAATCACGGAGATCAAGCAGGTTGGCCACGTCACTGTCCTTGGCTATGTTGCTGACATGCGCAGGCTGCTGAACGAGGTTGATCTGTTTGTGCTGCCAAGTTATTATAGGGAAGGAGTGCCGCAAGTCCTGCTGGAGGCAGCCTCCATGTCGCGGCCCCTCATCACCACAGATGCGCCGGGATGCCGGGAAACAGTGGCTGATGGAGTCAACGGTTTTCTTATCCCAGCGCGGAATGCAGCGGCCTTGGTGGAAAAAATTGAATATCTGCTGGATCATCCTGAGCTGTGCCTCGCCTTTGGCAGGGCTGGCAGGGAGAAAGTGCTGCAAGAGTTTGATCAAAAAATTATTTTTCAGTGTGGATTCAAGTTCCAAGTGCAACTTTTTGGCAGACTTCCAAGAATAGCTTTTTTGGCGTGTTGAAGCCAAGAGATTTTCGTGGCCTGTTGTTAATTTTTTCCGCGATGCAGTTGATGTCCTGCTGGCTCAACGTGTCGAAATCAGTTCCTTTTGGAAGATATTGCCGTATAAGGCCGTTCGTGTTCTCATTAAGTCCGCGCTCCCAAGCCTGATACGGATGAGCAAAAAAGCATTCAGCCTGAAGCGCTGTTGAGAATTCCTGATGAAAGGCGAACTCCTTGCCATTGTCGCAAGTTATGGTGTGAACTTGTTCCTGATACGGGAGCAGCGCTCCGGCAAGAGCCTGTGTGACACTGTCCGCCCGTTTGTCCGGCGCAAGGGCGATGACGCTGAAACGGGACTTCCGTTCAACCAAAGTGACAAGCACAGAGCCGCCGCGCCGGCCGATCACTGTGTCGGCCTCCCAATCACCAATTCTGGAGCGTTCCTCAACAACATCAGGCCGGTTGTCTATCGATGTCCGATTTCTGATCTGACCCCGCCGGTCAGCGCTTCCATAACGTTTTTTTCTTTTTTTCCGGCAGCGCAAGTGAAGATGCAGACTTCCTCCCCGCTTCCTGTCACGGGCGATGTGCTGGTAAATGCGTTCATGGCTGATCCGCACATTTTTTTCAGCAGCAAGCCAGCCGCTGATTTGTTCGGGACTCCAGTCTTTCTCTATGAGATCATTGACAATATAATATATCGCTTCAGGGATTTTTGGTTTCGCCTTTTCACGGCGGCGAGTGTCAGCCATCTGCTGCGCCTGCCGGGGACGATAACCGCGAAGACCACGATTACGCCGCAATTCTCTACAGATGGTTGACGGGTGCCGACTGAGCTGCAAGGCTATGGCAGATGGTTTAAATCCTGCTTGCTTCAAAGCGTAAATTTGGTTACGTTCTGGTTCGGTGAGTTGTGTGTAATGCTTCATGCGCGCTCCTCTTGCTTGGCGGTGAGAATTGAGCCATCATGTTACCATAACTCACTCTTTTCTCAACCCCGCAAAAGTTGCACTTACAACTTGAATCCACG